>JBEBWU010000318.1:0-3758 GCA_040391985.1 Entomomonas sp.
TGTCCTATATATGGCCCTACAGTACCGCTATATCCACCTGTTGCTTCTCCATCAGTCATTATAACCATATGAGTTAATTGGCAACCTTCCAATAATGGGCTTTTCCCCCATTGATTGTCATGAGAAGGGCCTGCACTACCACTTTTTTGCATATTGGTAATATAGCGTGCTACATCATACATACCTTGTACAATTGAAGTATTTCCAGCCGTTATTAAATTAGCTGACTTAGTTATAATATCCTCACGATAGGTCATTCTATTCTCAGCTACCATTAAGTTATTGGCCTTAATCGTTAATTTTGGATGATAGTTACCATCAGAGTAATCACGTAAATATATAGTAGCGCTATCACTCACGGCCTTTACATAAAAGGCAATTGCATTACCATCACGCCAATTAGGTTGATTAATCTTATTTCTTATAATCTCAGTTACATCACAATTAAAGGTTTTTTGATTACTGGGTGATTTACATATGATGCTATTACCAATAGCCCGACTACTGAGATATTTAAAATGATTCTTAAAATAAGGTACATCATCACCACTATCGGTGAAAACATAGATATCCCGTTCGTCATTTGTACTAGTGCTTAAGGTTAGGGTAGCTTGCTTTATACCTCGATCAGTTGAGGTCATGCCAACAGTCTGAGGTTTTTTAAGCAGAATATTATCAAAACGAAAACCTAAAGTTCTAATTACATTCCCAGTTTTTAATGCAACAGAAGTGTCTTTAAACTCAAGCTTTTCGTAATTCTCTGCTGTAGGTTCTCTGGCATCATCTCGACTAATGATGATTCTTTGTTGAAGAGTAGTTTCTTCACCAGAGGTTGTTTTTACAATATCTTTACTTGAATCGATTAAATCAATATCTATCACCTCTTGTACTTTCTCAGTGTAAGAATCAAAAGACATCACACCAACACGCAGATTGGCAACAGAAGGATCAGAAATAATTTCTTCAAACGACTCTACTAATACATCTAATCTCGTTTTTTTACCATCCAGCTCGCTGAGCATAGAACCTGAAATATCGAGCAGAAATACAATATTTGGTTTTGTTTGAGAGGTATCTTTACTGAAAAATATTTCTGAATCATCCGAAAAACAACTGTTAGAAATGGTGATTAAAAAATATGCCGCAAATAGTTTTATTGAGTGCTTCTTCACTTTAAAATCCTTCCAAAATGATTTGCCATAAAACATGAGCTGTTTTATAACAATGTGAAGACCTAATATTCTGGCCAATTATTTTTATTTGTCGCTTTTTCGCCCAAAAAACAAACAGCTTATAATTATTTTTCTATCTTGCTTACTATCTGACTAACCATGTGCCCCAAAGTTCATAGAACTTTTATCAATCATCAAAGAAACTAAAAAAACATAATAAATATCAATTACTTTCTCAAAGATTTTTATAAACAAAAATATGCGTCACACAAAAAACTAGAGATCTTTTAGATAAAAATTAATCTACAGAATAAAACAGCCACTCTATAAGAGAGTGGCTTTTTACTTAATGGGAATATGTTATCTATTATTCTACATAAGTTAACCAATGGTCATATTTAGCATCTTTGCCATTTACAATATTAAAGAAACGTTGTTGAATTTCTTCAGTAATTGGACCTCTAGAACCTTGACCAAGTTGTCGTTGATCTAGTTCTCGAATAGGGGTTACTTCTGCTGCTGTACCTGTAAAGAAAGCGTCATCAGCACAGTAAACTTCATCACGGGTAATACGTTTCTCAATAACTTCTAATCCCATGTCACGGGCAATCGTCATTACTGTATCACGGGTAATCCCCTCTAATGCTACTGTTGCATCTGGCGTGTAAAGCTTACCATTACGTACAATAAAAATATTTTCACCAGAACCTTCTGCCACATAACCACTGGCATCTAATAATAAAGCTTCATCATAACCATCACTGGTTGCTTCAGTATTAGCCATAATTGAATTTAGATAGTTACCATTAGCTTTAGCCTTGCACATAGTGATATTGACATGATGACGAGTAAAAGAACTGGTTTTAATGCGAATACCTTTTTGCATTCCTTCCTCACCCAAATAGGCACCCCAAGCCCAAGCTGCCACAATAACATTTACATCATTAACTGCTGGGGCAACACCTAGCTTTTCTGAACCATAAAAAGCCATCGGACGAAAGTAACAGGATTGAAACTTATTGGCTTTTACCACATCAATATGTGCTTGATTAATAATATCTTTATCAAATGGCAGTTTCATTCTGACAATATGGGCAGAATTAAAAAAACGGTTAGTATGATCCTGTAAACGGAAAATTGCTGGCCCTTTTGCTGTTTCATAAGCACGAACACCTTCAAAAACTCCCATACCATAATGTAATGTATGAGTAAGTACATGTGTCTGTGCATCGCGCCAATCAACTAACTTATTGTTATACCAGATAAGTCCATCTCTATCTGCCATCGACATTTTATTGTTCTCCTAGTAATAAAATAATAAGAATATATTTCTATTAGAGATTATTAAACGAAATAGTTCTATAAAACAACTCAATATTAATAACAAGTTTCATATAAAGAAAGCATTTCCTTATAACCGACTAACCAAATAATCTATAAAGCATTGAACTTTAGCGGGTAATAATCGTGTTTCAGTAACCACATAAACAGGTGATGGAGCCAATTTCCAATCTACTAATATTTGTTTTAAATTTCCTGCTGCCAAATCTGCCCGTACAACTTCTTCTGCTAATAGTGCAATACCCATATTTAAAGTAGCTAACTTACAAGACATTCCCACACTATTTAGTGCAAAGCGCCCACCTACTCTAACTTCTACTTTCTCTTGTTTACGTTGTAATACCCATATATGACTATTTGCTTTTGCTGTCATACAAATACAGTCATGTAAACTCAGCTCCTGAGGATGTAAAGGTTCACCTGCTCGTTCTAAATACTCAGGTGAAGCGTATAATCCCATAGGTAAACTAGCAACTTGTCTGGCAATCAAATTCGAATCTGGCAGATGGCCTATACGAATAGCCATATCCAAAGGCTCGGACACTAAATCCGCTCTTCTTGGTGTTAACTCAAAGTCAAAACTAATTTCTGGGTATTCATTAGCAAAATTTACAATAATAGGAACTAGATAATTACTGGCAAAGTCTGTAGGAAGTGAAACCCTTAGTTTTCCACTAGGCCTTTGAATCATATCAGCTAATTGTTCATGAGCAGACTGTACATCTGCAATAATATTTTTACATCGCTCAAAATAATTGCGCCCTGCTTCAGTAAGCTCTATCTTACGTGTCGTACGATGTAATAAACGCAATCCAATATCCTGTTCTAATTCAGATATCTTGCGTGATAATGTTGAGTTAGGCATTCCTAAAGCCTCAGCTGCTCGTCGAAACCCTTTAGCTTTAACTACCTCAACAAACAACCCTATATTTGCCAACCGTTCCATCACAATGCTCCATATATGGATCAATCATTTCTATTTTAGCCTATTTATTCCAATTTAAAAATAAATTAGAGTATCTGCCATAAACATTAGGAGAATATTATGAATTCATTATTTAGTACTGTAAAAATAGGACCTTATAATCTAAAAAATAGATTTGTAATGGCTCCAATGACACGTTCGCGTGCAGATAATAATGGTGTACCTACTGACTTAGTTACTACTTATTATGCTCAAAGGGCCTCTGCTGGGTTAATTATCAGCGAATGTGTATATCCTTCAGCAATGGGTAAAGGCTATAT
>JBEBWU010000319.1:0-3748 GCA_040391985.1 Entomomonas sp.
GTTGTTTTACATGGCTAGTTGTTTCAGGATAGCCTAGGTTAGCGAATAGTGTTTCTTCGGCAATAAAATGATTAATGGTGTAGTCCACTAATTGCTCTAAAATGCTACCTATTTCTGCAGAATCAATTTGGCGATCATTGCTCATTGAGTCATAAAGCTTATTGGTAAGGTCAACCAACCACTTGTGTTGCTCATCAATCTGAGGAATACCTGTTTCTAACTCTTTCGTCCACGGCATAAAAGTCACGTTAATCAATCTCCTCTGTGCTTTATTATTAGATAGGCTAATTATCTAAATTATTATACTCCACAAAATTGGCTTAGAACATGATTTTAGCTCATGAATTTATTGATAAAAAACAATGAATTGATAAGATGAAAAGGAAGCTAGAAACACTAGCTCCCTTTAAATTGAATATAGATAGGCTATTTTTTACTGTTTGCTTGAATTGCAGTAAGTGCAATAGTAAATACGATATCTTCTACTAAGGCGCCTCTAGATAAGTCATTAACAGGTTTTCTTAAACCTTGTAACATAGGGCCAACACTGATCACTTGAGCGCTACGTTGTACGGCTTTATAAGTGGTATTACCTGTATTTAAGTCTGGGAAGATAAATACGGTGGCTTTACCTGCAACTTGGCTATCTGGTGCTTTTTGTTTACCCACACTTTCAATGGCTGCTGCATCATATTGTAATGGGCCATCAATGAGTAAATCTGGGCGTTTCTGTTTAGCAAGCTCAGTGGCTAGTCTAACTTTCTCAACATCTTCGCCACCACCTGAAGCACCAGTAGAATAACTGATCATTGCTACTCGTGGAGAAATACCAAAAGCAGCGGCTGATTCGGCACTCTGGATAGCAATATCTGCTAATTGTTCAGCAGTAGGGTCAGGGTTGATAGCACAATCACCATATACCAATACTTGATCTGGTAATAACATAAAGAATACAGAAGATACTAGGTTGTATTCAGGCGATGTTTTAATCAATTGTAAAGCAGGGCGTACGGTATTAGCTGTGGTGTGAATAGCACCTGATACTAAGCCATCAACGTCATCAGTAGCTAGCATCATAGTACCTAAAACAACGGTATCACCTAATGATTGTTCAGCAATTAAAGGTGTCATTCCTTTATTTTTACGTAGTTCTACTAAAGGTGCTATGTAGTTTTGACGAATGCTATCAGGATCAATAATCTCTAAGCTGTCAGGTAATTGTAACCCTAAGCCTTTAGCAACATTATGAACTTCATCTGGTTTAGCTAATAATACACAGCGTGCAATATTACGTTGGTGACAAATAATAGCGGCTTGAATAGTTCTAGGCTCATTACCTTCAGGTAATACAATGCGCTTATTGGCATCTTGAGCACGTTTTACGAGTTGATAACGGAAAGCAGGTGGTGATAAACGAGCTTCTTGAACAACACCACAACGTTGGAATAACCACTCTTCATCAAGCTGTTCAGCAATAAACTCTGTTACTTGTTTAGCCCGATCTTGGTCATCTACTGCAATGCTTTTATCAATATGTGATAAGTTTGTAGCAGTATCATAAGAGCCTGTTTTAACAGAAAGAACAGGTAAACCACCCTCTAATGCAGCTTTACAGAGGGTCATAATACGCTTATCAGGCTCAAAGTTACTGCATAGTAGTAAGCCAGCAAGTGGAATACCGTTCATAGCGGCCAAACTGGTTGCCATGATGATATCATCACGATCACCAGGAGTAACAATCAATACACCAGGTTCAAACAATGGGATAGTATCAGGAACCGCTCTAGCACAGAGCACAATTTTTTGAACACGACGCGTATCAAGTTCACCTTTGCTAATTGTTTGAGCATTGAGCTGTTTAGCAATATCTTGTAAACGAGGTGCATTTAATTCTTCACGCCAAGGATTACAGCCTAGTATTTTAAAGTCATCTTTAAATAGTTGTGGAGCAGCATTTTTTAAATGCTCTTTAAATGCTTCAGGGCCTTCTGGAGCTTTAATTTTATTAAGTATTACACCAATTAGTTTTTTGTTGCGTGGTCCACCAAACGCATGCGCTTGAATTTCAATGGCATCAATAAACTCTTCTAATGTTGCATGCTCTTCTTCAGGTGCTGCTACCATGATAATGTCGGCATTCAAACTTTTTGCTAGTGCTGCATTAATGAATGTAGCATAGTTTGATTGCAGAGTAGGTACCATACCTTCTATCACTATCACGTCTTTATCAGCAGATGCTTCTTGAAAAAGGTTAATAGCATCTTCTAAAAGCGTATCTAGTTGATCATCACTTAAGCGCTGTTCAACATAGTTTCTAGAAAGTGGTTTAGGTGATTTTATACCTACTGTTTTTTCTATCAGTTCAGAAGAGTAATCTGGTAACTGTTCTCTATCATGGTGTTGAGCGATTGGTTTACAAAAACCAACCTTTAACCCCTTATTTTCTAGTGCTCTAATAAGGCCTAAACTAATAGAAGTAAGGCCTACACCGAAATTTGTAGAAGTTACAAAAAAAGCATGCATAAAAATCTATCCTATTATTATTTATCTTCTACAAATAAAAGAGTATCCAGTGCTATTTGACGTTCTTCATTGGTTGGCATAACAATGATACGTGGTGTGTTTGGTTTGCTAATCAGACCAGCTTTACCGCGA
Source organism: Entomomonas sp. (assembly GCA_040391985.1). GTDB lineage: Bacteria > Pseudomonadota > Gammaproteobacteria > Pseudomonadales > Pseudomonadaceae > Entomomonas. The sequence goes on from JBEBWU010000319.1 coordinate 2,656, forward strand.
ACAAATTTAGCATTTGCTTCACTTTCTATTTCAAAGCCTAATAATTTTAACCAAGATACAGTACGTGCTCTGATTAATGGTGAGTTCTCACCAATACCACCTGTGAAAATAAGGCCATCAATACGAGGTAAAGCGCAAGCCATACTGGCTAACGATTTAGCTAAACGATAGCAGAAAACTTCGATTGCCAAAGTGGCGCCTTTATGACCACGACTTCTAGCTTCTTCTAAAGAACGCATATCATTGGAAAGGCCTGATAAACCTAATAAACCACTTTGTTTAGTAAGTAGATTATCAACTTCATCAACACTCATATTTAAAATACGTACTAGGTGACCATGTAAGCCTGGGTCTACATCGCCACTACGAGTACCCATACATACACCTTCTTGAGGTGTTAAACCCATGCTGGTATCTAGACTTTGGCCATTAGCAATAGCACAAGTAGAACAACCATTACCTAGGTGAGCAGAAAGCCAGTAACTATCACCTGCATTTAAATTGCAGAAATCAGCTGCTTGCTGACTAACATAACGATGACTAGTGCCATGGAAACCATAACGGCGAATATTATGTTTAGCGTAATATTCTTCTGGTATGCAATAGCGGAAAGCTTGCTCAGGCATTGTTTGATGGAATGCTGTATCAAATACCACCACTTGTAATAGATCAGGATACACTTCTAGTGCTGCACGCATACCTTGTAATGCAGGCGGATTGTGTAAAGGCGCTAAAGGCGATATACGTTCTATTTCAGAAAGAACTTGTGGAGTAATTCTGTGAGGTGCAGTGAAATGTCTACCACCATGTACTACACGATGCCCAATACCATCTAATTCACCTTGGCAAACTTCTTGTACACGAGGCATGATTTGTGAAAGAGCAGTTTTGTGATCACCATTAGGAATCATTAAACTGTTTTTATCACTACCTGTTTTCCAAGTAACAATAGCTTCAGGTGTATTTAAACGTTCTGCCAAACCAGAGATAGCAAATTCACTTTGTTTAGGATTTACTAGAGCAAATTTTAGAGAAGAGCTACCGCAATTTATGACTAAAATATTACGCTGGGTCATACATATTTACCTGTTGT
>JBEBWU010000320.1:0-3741 GCA_040391985.1 Entomomonas sp.
TTTAAAGATGTTGAGTTAAAACTTTCTACTCGTCCTGAAAAACGTGTAGGTGCTGAGGAGCTATGGGATAAAGCAGAGCATGCTTTACAAGCAGCATTAGAAAAAGCAGGCTTAACTTGGGAATTGCAACCAGGTGAAGGTGCTTTTTATGGCCCTAAAATTGAGTTTTCTTTAAAAGATTGTTTAGGTCGTGTTTGGCAATGTGGTACAATACAGTGCGATTTTAACTTACCACAACGTCTAGGTGCTGAATATGTGGCTGAAGATAATAGCCGCAAAGTGCCTGTGATGCTCCACCGAGCAGTGTTGGGTTCCTTTGAACGGTTTATTGGTATATTAATCGAGAATTATGAAGGATTTTTCCCTGCATGGCTTGCACCAATTCAGGCAGTAGTGTTAAATATTACAGATAATCAAGCAAATTATGCTGCAAAAATAGCTAAAGAACTCTCTCAAAGTGGTTTTCGTGTAAAAACGGACTTGAGAAATGAGAAGATCGGCTTTAAAATTCGCGAGCATACTTTGCAGAAAGTTCCTTATCTTCTTGTAGTAGGAGATAGAGAAGTTGAAACGGGATCCGTTGCTGTACGTACTCATAATGGTAAAGACTTAGGTTCTATGACTATTGCTGAGTTTAATGTACTCATTGCTAAAGCAGTGGCACAACGTGGTCGTATTGAATAATTACGGAGTAAAGAATTATTAAGCGCGAAATGAGACAAGATAAAAAAAGTCAGCCAAAAGCACCTATTAATGAAAATATTACTGCCCGCGAAGTTCGTTTAATTGGGGCAGATGGGCAACAAGTAGGCATTGTGCCTATCGCTGAGGCGATTAGCGCAGCGGAAGAAGCAAAGTTGGATTTGGTTGAAATATCACCTGATGCTACTCCGCCCGTATGTAAGATAATGGATTATGGTAAGCACCTGTTTGAAAAGAAAAAACAGGCTGCACTTGCTAAGAAAAATCAAAAGCAAGTACAAGTAAAAGAAATTAAGTTTCGTCCAGGGACGGAAGAAGGTGACTATCAAGTTAAATTACGTAACTTGAAACGTTTCCTAGAAGATGGCGATAAGGCTAAGGTATCATTACGATTCCGTGGTCGTGAAATGGCTCATCAGGAACTGGGAATGGAGCTATTGAAGCGAGTTGAAGAAGACTTAGCGGATTATGGCACTGTAGAACAGTTTCCAAAAATGGAAGGGCGTCAACTCACTATGGTGTTGGGTCCTAAAAAGAAATAACAACCAGGGCACTGGCAGGCCTTGCTGTTATCATTATTAACTCATTTGTTTGGAGTATGAACATGCCAAAGATTAAAATGAAAACCAAAAGTGGTGCTGCAAAGCGCTTCAGAATAACGGCTGGTGGCGTAAAATTTAAACACGCTTACAAAAGCCATATCTTAACCAAAATGACTACTAAGCGTAAGCGTCAGCTACGTGGTGCATCATTGTTACATCCATCAGATGTAGCTTCTGTAAAACGTTCTTTACGTTTACGTTAATTGGAGAGGATAAATAAATGGCTCGTGTAAAACGTGGTGTGATAGCTCGTGCTCGTCACAAGAAAATTTTAAAATTAGCTAAAGGTTATTATGGTGCACGTTCTCGTGTATTCCGTGTAGCTAAACAAGCTGTTATTAAAGCTGGTCAATATGCTTACCGTGACCGTCGTCAGAAAAAACGTCAATTCCGTGCTTTATGGATTGCGCGTATCAATGCTGGCGCTCGTATCAACGGTCTTTCTTACAGCCGTCTTATTGCTGGTCTTAAGAAAGCTGCGATTGAAATCGATCGTAAAGTATTAGCTGATTTAGCGGTTAACGAAAAAGTAGCTTTTGCTGCTATCGTTGAAAAAGCTAAAGCAGCTTTAGCTTAAGCATTACTTTGAAAAGCAGGCTATATTTATAGCCTGCTTTTTTATTCCCCTCATAAAATCTCTAGTTTTTTCTTTCTTTTTATCAAACAAACCATCACTTATTAGTTATTTGTTTAATTAATCTAGTCAATAGATAAATATTATAAATATTCAATTTGAGATTTAGTTAACATACTCTACAACTAAAGTAGAACTTAGTTGGTAAAAGTAGTAACTAATAGCATGATATGTTTATGGATGATTTTTAGGTTTTATAAAGTTTGGATAGCTTTATGGAAATATAAAGTCTCCCTGAATTTAGTAAGTTGTAAGTGTTTAGGCATGTTTCGGGGATGTAGAAGTTATGCAAGCAAAAAGAAGTTTATTAGCCATTATGGTTATGTTTGTTTCATATGGTAATTATAGTTATGCAGCATCTTGCAGTGGAGGAAATACTTGTACGGAAACAAGTAATCATGTGAGTAGTGCAGTAGCAAGTGGTGATAATACAACATTAACCTTTTCTGATAATAGTGTAACTGTAGACCGTTCTCGGACAGGCAGCTCAACAGTCAATGCAAATGATAAAGGTAGTATTATATTTGCAGGTGATTTGGCAATTGTACCAACAGGGGTTAATGGAGAGATATCCAATACTACAGCAATGAATATTACTACAGGCGGTTCGGTAGCTATCAATGGTGATTTTCAATTAGAAGGTAGTCCTGTTAGTGCTAGCCCAGCAATGATCTATATTTCAGAAGGTAATCTAACTGTTAAAGGAGATGCCAATTGGACAGCTTTAGCAAACTCAACCAGTGGTGGAATCCTATTCGTTAATGGTGATAGTAAAATCGTTGTGGAAGGTAAAGCCACTATACATAACGAGTCAAGTAATACAGGGCTAATGACCCTTTCAGCACAGGGCAACTCAAGTGTACAGTTTAATGAGCTTGATATCTCATCAAATAACCATTTTGTTGCCACAGCGGGTGGAGATGCCACACTCGTTTCTACAGGTAAAACTGTCGTGGAAAATACCTCTAGTGGTGGTGATGGGATATGGCTTAATGGTAATTCTTTAATAAGCTTAGGTGATAGCCAAGCGGCTATTGACGAGTTAATGAATAACAGAACAGGCATTAGTCAACTTAATATTGGGTCAAATGCCAGTATCAATGTAAATAATGGTGATGCTATTTATGTATTAAGTGGTTCTTCAGATAGTATTACAACTATCAAGGGTGATGTGACTTCTAATGGTATGGCCTATAACGTTGCTAGTTCTAATACTAAGAATCATATGTTACATATTGCAGGTGGAAATATTAATGGTGATGTTGGTTTTGGCCGAGGCGATGATGTTCTCAAAATAGATGCTGGTACCTTAACAGGTGATGTAAGCATGGGTAACGGTGCTAATTATTTTGAAGCAACAGGTGGTAAAATAATAGGTAATGTTGATGTTGGTTATGCAACAACAACTAAAGCATTTGTTGCTGATAAGTTTGATGCCAGTCAGTTAAGTTCTTTGTCAGGAGCAGGTGACCTTACTTTCAGTAATATTAATTTTAATGGTTATAGTATTTCTAATACGAAAGGTACAGGGCTAAATGGTTGGGATACAATTAATTTAACTAATAAAACTACCTTTAATTTAGTAGGTCGCTATTTACAAGCAAATACAGATATTAATATTGACCAAAGTTCTGTATTACAAGCAGGTAGTTCTGTTTATGGCCAAGATATTCGTTTGATGGCCAGTAATGGTACTGTTAATAATGCTGGATTGATTAAACTGTCAAATGGTGTAGTGGGGGAAAAATGGACTATTCAAGGCAATTATCATGGTGACAGTGGGTTAATTAGTTTTGACACTAC
>JBEBWU010000321.1:0-3740 GCA_040391985.1 Entomomonas sp.
ATGAAAAAATTTGGTTTGTTAGGTGAAAATTTAAAATATTCATACTCAAAATATTAAATTATCAGGTGAGCAACCTGATTTTTTTGCTGAATATAAAGTAGCTGATACTGCTTTTTTAGCTAAGCAATATCAGTTAAATGATAATATAAAGATATTAGATTTTGGTGCAGGAATTGGTAATTCTGTTCCTTTTTTTAAAAAATATTTTTTAAATGCTGAGTTAACTTGTTTAGATGTCTCAGAAAAAAGTTTAGATATTGCAAAAGATCGTTTTCCTAACCAAGCAAAATTTATTGAATTTAATGGTAAACAAATTCCATATGCTGACAATACTTTTAATGTGATATTTACTGCATGTGTATTTCATCATATTGAGGGATCTGAGCATGATTTATTATTGAAAGAAATACTAAGGGTATTGGTGCCAGGTGGTATATTTGTGGTTTTTGAGCATAATCCATATAATCCGTTGACAAGGCATGCTGTAAATACCTGTATATTTGATGAGAATGCGGAGTTAATAAGGGCTAAAGACTTTAAATATAAACTAACAAGTAATGGATTTAAGGATGTTGTAGTTAAGTATAGAATTTTCTTTCCTGGGGTTTTAAAAAAATTAAGGCCTTTAGAATCATGGATAGGTTGGCTTCCTTTAGGTGCACAATATTATGTGGTAGGTAGTAAAAATTTATAATTATATTATGATGATAGTCAGTTAATAATTTTAAACAAGCTATAAGATAGGTTTTAACTTATAGCTTGCTATTCGTTTAGCCTATTAATCTTCTGTGGTTTGTTCTGTTTGAGTTTGATCTTGGTTTTTCTCTGATGCTGAATGGTTACCACGCTTATAAACAATGTCTTTAGTGCCGCCACCACAAACACCCACTACTTTTCCATCAGTGGCAGTACCTTTTTCTACTGCGTCTAAAGTAAATTCAGCAACACCATTTGATTTGATTTTTTCAGCTATTTGTTCTTTAACAGTTTCGCAGTTAGTTGCAAAAGCTGTGGTAGAAATAAATAGGGTACAGCATAATATTAATAATTTTTTCATGATAGCTCCCTGAAAAGTCTCATTGATTAGTATGAACATAATATAATTATGTTCTTTTCTTAGAAAATAAAATACTTTTTCTGAACTTTATCATAACAGGCTGTTCAATCAATAGTATTACATTAAGGTATCATTGAAATTTATTAATAGTAGGTAACAATAGGAAATTACGCTATGACAATATCTATTTTGCTCGCTTATCTTGCGTTAGGAGCGGGTGCTGGGGTACTGGCAGGTCTGTTTGGTGTTGGGGGTGGATTAATTATTGTTCCTGTGCTGATATTTAGTTTTCAGGCGTTAGGTATATCAGATAATGTGGCAACCCATTTAGCAATTGGTACTTCATTAGCTACCATTATTTTTACCTCAATTAGCTCTGCACAAACTCATCACAGTAAAGGTAATGTAGATTGGCAATTAGTAAAATGGCTAGCTTTAGGTATTATATTTGGTAGCATTTTGGGTGGGTTTACAGCCTGTTTATTACAGGGTGTTACTTTAAAAATTATTATTGGCTGTTTTGTTATTTGTATGGCTATTCAACTTGGTTTTAATTTAAAACCAAAAGCTTCTAAAACATTACCTAAAGCACCAGGTTTAACTGTAACTGGTGGCATTATAGGATGGGCATCTGCTATTTTTGGTATTGGTGGTGGTTCATTAACAGTACCTTTTTTGGCATTCTGTAGTGTACCAATGCAACGTGCGGTTGCTGTTTCAGCAGCTTGTGGTATCCCTATTGCTATCAGTGGTGCATTATCTTATATGTGGTTTGGTTGGGGTGCTGAGGGACTACCAAGTTGGAGCTTAGGATATATTTACTTACCAGCTTTAATTGGTATTACAGCCACAAGTATGATATTTTCGCGACTTGGTGCTAAACTAGCGTACCGTTTATCTGCTACTTTATTACGTAGAATGTTTGCTATTTTCCTATTTATTGTAGGTTGTAGCTTTTTCACTCAACTGTAATTATTAAGAGAAATTTATGTTGAAATATCCTGCTATTAATCCAATAGCATTAAGTATTGGCCCTGTTGATATTCATTGGTATGGGCTAATGTATATTTTTGGGATTGCGATTGCTTGGTTTCTAGGACGTAGTCGTTTATATCGTATTAAACCTAAAATAAACAACGATGATTTATCTGATTTGGTATTTTATTTTGCACTAGGAGTTATTCTATGTGGTCGTATAGGTTATGTATTGTTTTATGATTTTTCAGTTTATTTGGCTGAACCAGCAAGAATATTTAAAGTGTGGCAGGGTGGTATGTCATTCCATGGGGGAATGATGGGGGTAATTGTTGCTATTTGGGTATTTACTAAACGACGTGGTAGATCATTCTTTTCAATAGCTGATTTCGTTGCACCACTAGCGCCTATTGGGTTGGGTTTAGGACGAATCGGTAACTTTATTAATGGTGAGCTATGGGGTAAGCCTACAGGTGCTGAAAATGAATGGTTAGGTATGATTTTTCCGCAAGACCCATCACAACTAGTACGCTATCCCTCACAGTTATATCAATGTTTCTTAGAAGGACTTGTACTATTTCTAATCGTTTGGATTTATTCTAGAAAACCTCGTCCTTCTATGGCTGTATCAGGTATGTTTTTATTCTGGTATGGTGTATTCCGTTTTGTGGTAGAGTTTGTAAGATTACCTGATTCTCAATTAGGCTATATAGCCTTTGGTTGGTTAACCATGGGACAAATACTTTGTTTACCAATGATTATGATAGGTTTACTATTATTAGTGTTTGCTTATCGTAAAAACTCATCTACTGTTAATGCTAATGTTTAAGGTTAATCATGAAACAATATCTTGATTTAATGCGCCATGTTTGTGATAACGGAGTGTTTAAAGAAGACCGCACTGGGACAGGTACTTATAGTGTATTTGGTTATCAAATGCGCTTTAATTTAGCAGATGGTTTTCCATTAGTAACCACTAAAAAATGTCACTTAAAATCGATTATTCATGAGTTATTATGGTTTTTAAAAGGTGATACTAATATTCGTTACCTTAAAGAAAATGGTGTGAGTATTTGGGATGAGTGGGCAGATGAAAAGGGTAATTTAGGTCCTGTTTATGGTTATCAGTGGCGCTCATGGCCTGCCCCTAATGGTGAGCATATTGATCAAATCAGTAAATTGATTGAGATGATTAAGAAAAATCCAGACTCTCGTCGTTTAATTGTATCTGCATGGAATCCAGCATTAGTGGATGAAATGGCTTTGCCACCATGTCATGCCTTATTCCAATTCTATGTGGCAGATGGTAAGTTATCTTGTCAGCTTTACCAACGTTCAGCAGATATTTTCTTAGGGGTGCCTTTTAATATTGCCAGTTATGCATTATTAACCATGATGGTTGCACAAGTGTGTGATTTAGGATTAGGTGATTTTATTTGGACAGGTGGTGATAGCCATTTATACAGTAATCACTTGGAGCAAACAGATCTACAGTTAAGTCGTGAGCCTTATCCATTACCTACAATGAAGATAAACTCTAAGGTAAAAGATATTTTTGGCTTTACATTTGAGGATTTTGAATTACAAAATTATCAAGCACACCCTCATATCAAAGCACCTGTTGCAGTTTAATAGCATAAAAAAGGCGTTCTAAGAACGCCTTTTTTATTAGTTTGCTTTGTAAGCCTTTTTTAGAATATCAAAATTG
>JBEBWU010000322.1:0-3716 GCA_040391985.1 Entomomonas sp.
TAAAGAGCAAAATTACCCCACTAGATTAGCTGTTATTACAGGTTGGAATATTATTAATGCAGGTGTCTCTGGTGAGCGTGCAGATCAGGCAAAAAATAGAATTTCATCAGTATTAAAACAATATCAACCAAAATTAGTGTTGATTGAAATAGGTGGTAATGACTTCTTAAGGCGACGCAAAGAGCAAGCAGTAAAAGAAGATATTAGATCTATTATTAATACTGTTAAAGCAGAAAATGCTATTCCCGTATTAATAGCTGTTCCTGCATTATCTCCTATAGCGATGATTGGGCTGCCTTCAGACTCATCAATTTATAAAGAATTAGCTAAAGAAGAAAATATCATATTGATTGATTCTGTTTTTTCTAATGTTTTAAGGGATGAGAAATTAAGACTAGACAATATCCACCCTAATGCACAGGGCTATCAGCAAATGGTAGAGGGAATCGTAGAGCAGTTAAGAAGTAATGGTTTATTATAGTTAGATGAACTAATAATGAAAAAAACGATTTAATGGTTGACTCTTAAATTAAGATAATTTAAATTGCGCGCAAAATTTCAATTCAATTACTGCAAAGGAGATTAATTATGCTTGTTACTACAATCCTTTGCAGGTCATTCCAAGGTTAATAATACCTTTCTTGCCTTGGTTTAGGCCTGCCAATTCTACAAACGAGTAATAGTGCTATTCTATAAGAATAGAGTTTGCTATTGCCTAAAATTTTTAAATATATAATTAATGGAATTGGTCTATGGGCAATTTTATTCGTACTTTGTCTGAAGGTGTTTCTTTAGTCGCCTCAGATGATACATGGATTGAAGGAAATGCAATCCAACAATTACAAACAACTGCAAGATTAACAGGTATGTTGAAAGTAATCGGCATGCCAGATTTACATGCTGGCCGTGGTTATCCGATTGGAGCTGCTTTTTTCTCTATAGGGCGCTTTTATCCTGCATTAGTAGGCGGAGATATTGGCTGTGGTATGTCTCTTTGGCAGACAAATATTAATACAGTAGGTTTGAATTTAGATAAATTAGAGAAACATTTAGGCTGTATTGATACACCATTGGAAAGTGAAGAAAGGGAGCAATTATTAGATGAGATTGAGTCTTTATCTAACAATGCTCCTGGTACTATTGGTTCAGGTAATCATTTTGCAGAACTACAACAGTTAGAAACTATCTATAATGAAACTATAACAGCTAGCTTACAGTTGCATAAAAAGAGTCTACAGTTATTAGTACATAGTGGATCCAGGGGGTTAGGTGGAAATATTCTACGTAATCATGTAGAGCGTTTTAATCATAATGGCTTGTTAGAGAATACGGTAGAAGCAACTGATTATTTAGCACAGCATAATCATGCATTACTTTTCGCTATTGAAAATAGAGAACTGATTGCTAGACGTATACTAAAACGTTTACGAAGTAATGGTCATAAATTATTGGATATTAGCCATAACTTGGTTACCCCAGAAACAATTGCAGGCAAACAAGGTTGGTTACATCGTAAAGGTGCTGCTCCTGCGGATAAGGGGTTAGTCGTTATCCCAGGTTCTCGAGGTGATTATAGTTATCTAGTAGAGCCAATCTATACTGAACAAGGTTTACTGTCATTAGCTCATGGTGCTGGTCGTAAATGGATGCGCTCTGAATGTAAGGGGCGATTAGCTAATCGCTACACTGCTAGTCAGTTAACTCGAACCAAGTTAGGTAGCCGAGTAATTTGCTGTGATCGTGAACTGCTTTATGAAGAAGCACCACAAGCTTATAAGTCAATTGAAACTGTTATTGAAGCAATGTTAAGTGCAGGTCTTATTAAATTAGTAGCACGTTTTAAACCTGTGCTTACTTATAAAACACAGAAGGAGGATAATTAATGTTATTACTACAATTATCTTCTGCACAAGGCCCTGAAGAATGTTGTTTAGCTGTTACTAAAGCTTTGCAAAAACTGTATAAAGAAGCAGAGCAAGCTAAGGTTAAGCTAACTATTATTGAACAAGAAAAGGGACGTAATGCTAATACATTACGTTCCGTGCTTGTTGTATTAGATGGTGAGCAAGAACAACTTATTGCAGAGCAGTGGGTAGGTTCGATTCAATGGATTTGTTCAAGCCCTTATCGTGCTAATCATGGTCGTAAAAATTGGTTTATTGGTGTCGCTTGTTTTGATACACCTAATGTACCTAGTGATAGTGAAATAAAATTTGAAACAATGCGCTCATCAGGTGCTGGTGGCCAACATGTTAATAAAACCGATTCAGCTGTAAGGGCCATACACGTAACTACGGGGATTATGGTTAAAGTACAAAGTGAACGTAGTCAACATGCTAATAAACGTTTAGCTCTGTTATTAATAAGCCAAAAATTAGCTGAGAAAAAACAGTTAATAGAAGGAGAACACAAGGCAGAGCGACGTTTATTTCATCATCATATTGAACGAGGAAATGCTAAGCGTGTTTTTAAGGGAATAAATTTTATGGAGTAAAGTAATACAACATAGCCATTAAAGTTAGTGGCTATGTAATCCATCATAAATTTGCTCTGCTAATTTACGACTAATACCTGGCACTTTGGCGATTTCATCAAGACTTGCTCGACTAATTTCTTGTAAGCCACCAAAGTGTTTTAATAAGTCTCTACGTCGCTTAGCCCCTATGCCTGCAATTCCTTCTAATTTAGAGGTGCGACGCGCTTTATCGCGGCGATTACGATGGCCTGTAATAGCAAAACGATGGGATTCATCTCTAATTTGCTGAATTAAATGGAGTGCAGGGGAGTGAGTAGGTAGCGTAAACTCATGTTCAGCATCATTTAGATAAAGTGTTTCTAAACCAGGTTTACGTGTAACGCCTTTAGCAACACCTAGTAATGTTAAATTAAGTTGTAACTCCTGCATCACTTGTTGAGCCATACTTAATTGACCTTTACCACCATCAATTAATAAAATATCAGGTAGTTTTCCTTCGCCTTCTTTGGCTCGTTTAAAGCGTCTAGTGAGTGCTTGGTGCATGGCAGCATAGTCATCACCTGCTGTGATACCTTCGATATTAAAGCGGCGATAGTCAGATTTAATAGCACCTTCTTGACCAAAAACAACACAGGATGCAACAGTAGCTTCTCCACTAGAATGGCTAATATCGAAACATTCTAAACGTTCAGGTATTTCACCTAATTGTAATGACTCGGCTAATGCCTCAAAACGAGCAGCCATATGTAAACGATTAGTTAAACGTGCAGTTAGCGCTTGTGTAGCATTAGTAATAGCGAGTTGTTGCCATTTTGCTCTGGTACCTCTGACACGTTGACTAATGACTAATTCATGGTTTGTTCTTTGTGCAATGGCGCCAATTAATAGCGGGAAGTCGTCATGTAGGGCATTAACAATTAATTCATTAGGGAAATCTCGGTCAGGATTGCCTAAATAATATTGACTGATAAAAGCATAAAGCACGGTTTGAGTATCTTCTTCTATTGAAACTTGTGGGAAGAAGTTTTTGCTACCTAAAACACGGCCATTACGTACTGTCATTAAACTAACACAGGCACCACCAGGGTTAACCATAGCAGCAATAATATCTACATTGCCTGTGCCACCTTCCATGCTTTGCTGATCTTGAACACGTCGTATCAATGATATTTGATCGCGTAATTCAGCTGCTACTTCAAAGTTCAAATTTTCAGCAGCTTGTTCCATTTGTTCTGTTAAT
>JBEBWU010000323.1:0-3716 GCA_040391985.1 Entomomonas sp.
GGAAGATGAATTGAAAACTACTGCTATGGCCACCGCATCATATCAGCATAAATTTCAGGGTCAGCTTCACCAGAGTCACCCACTAAAATAAATTGACGTTTTGGATAAGCCATCAATAATTTTTCAATGCTTCTCTTTTTGTGTTGAATGGAATCATCGCCTGTTGCTACGACAGAGTTCCATGTTGTTCCCTCACGCAAATGAAAACTACCTTGTGGAAATTTTGCTTTATCCATAAACTCTTTAAGCGCAGGGTAAAGTTGTATAGGGCTTGATGATACATAATGAAAAGCGACATTTTGTTCGCTATTGTTAGCCATTTGCTGATACCAGTCGCGCATAGTATCAATAGCTTTGAACTCTTCAATAAAAGTGTTAATAAGTAACTGTTTTTTATCTAATACATTAGAATCTTTGATTGTGTCATCTATATCAGAAATCACTGATATACCTTCAGGGGAAGCATAAACAGCATAACCATTATCGGCTCCTGCTGGAGTTCCAGATTGATATAACTGATAGGTGATAATGTTATTACTTGTTATAGAAGAATTAGCTTCAAAATAAACTGTTTTATTGGCTCTACCATCTTTGTTGGTCTTGGGGAGACTGTGTACAGATTGATCTGCAAACTGTACTTTAATCGTTTTGCTACGTTCAGAATCTACTCTAAATAACTGACTTCTCTCATAGAGCCTAGCATATTGCTCTGGGCTAAGTTGGTCTTTATCAATACCTAAATACTTAGTGAGTGTGGTGGTCATACCTAAACGACGTTCTTTTTCATAAATCCATGTTTGAACACTTACAGCAATTTTATTTCCAGTTGTTTCATAAGCAATATCAGGAATGAACATAACATACTCATCTGACTTTAAGGATGAGGCTAGAGCTATTGGTGTAACACATCCTAATAAAGAAGAGATAAAAAACTTCCTTAATTGCATATTAATAATCCTATGGTTTTAGTTAATAGTTTCTCAATAAAAACAAGACAGAATTTTCACAAAAAATTTACATAGCCTTTTATATGATAAATCAAAGGGTTTTATATTGGTTATAGTAGCAGATCAATCATGAAAATATCACAATATTATCGTTTAGCTTGGCTTATATTTATTTATAGTTTTACTAATATGGCAATGGCAATGGCAATGCAAAATAATAAAGACTGGGCTGATGTTATTGATCCTAGCTTTAATTTTTACCAAGTTACTTCGTTACTTTATCGTAGTGCATTACCTGATAACAGCAAAGTAGATATCATTAAAAATCAACGTATAGCTACAATTATTACATTGATTAAAGAAGATGATAGTAAGTGGTTGGGAAATGACAAAAAAATACAGTTAATTAGTTACCCAACCCATGCCGACCGTGTAAAAGATGATGATGTATTACAAGTTTTAAAGATGATTCAACAGTCAGAAAGTGAAGGAAAGCCTGTGCTATTACATTGTAAGCATGGACAAAATAGAACAGGCTTGTTTGTTGCCATGTATCGCATAGTTATTCAACATTGGACAAAAGAGCAAGCGGTTAATGAATTAGTATATGGCATTGCTTCTACAGAAAAAGAAGATGTTGATGAAGCAATGGCTTATATACAGAAAGCAGATGTAAAAAGTATTCGTAAAGCCCTAAAAAATAATGATTGTAGTACCAGTAGATGGGCCGTTTGTAATTTTTTTGGTAGTTAAGCAAACAAAGATTAGTGTTTAGTAACAGTTAATTCATATGAGTTAGTGACCTTTGGGTGAATGACCTTTATAATGTTTGTCGATATTAAGTCGAAATATAAGAGTCTATGAAAAACGGTCATTCAACCTATTTAGATAATCAGTTTTTAATTGCCATGCCTCAATTGGAAGGCTCAGAGTTTGCTCGTGCCCTAATATATTTAGTAAATCATAATGCTGAAGGGGCGATGGGGATTGTTGTTAACCAACAAAGATCATTTCATTTAGTCGATGTGTTAGAACAGCTAAAACCTGATACATTATTTCCTGCAGAAAATTTAATGACCCCTATTTACTCAGGTGGCCCTGTTGAACAAGAGCGTGGTTTTGTATTGCACTCCAAAGATGCAAGTTTTGAAGGAACTATTGACCTACCTGAAATAAATATTACATCAACACAGGATGTTTTATTTAATATTGCTGAAAAAAAAGGACCTAAACAATATCTAATTGCTTTAGGGTATGCAGGTTGGGGACCTGGTCAGCTTGAAAAAGAAATGTTAGAAAACTCTTGGCTTACTTGTCCGTTTCGTTCTGATGTACTATTTAACGTTCCTAGTGAGCAACGTTTAGATGTAGCTTTAGGACAATTAGGTATTCATTTTTCTTCATTATCGTTTCAAGCAGGACATGCTTAATGGAGCAGAGCTTACCTAAAATTATCTTAGGTTTTGATTATGGGTTAAGGCAAATAGGTGTGGCAGTAGGGCAAGGTTTTACACAACAGGCTCGGGAGCTTTGTGTTTTAAAGGCGCAAGATGGTATACCTAATTGGCAACAAATAGAAAATTTATTAAAAGAATGGCAGCCAGAGGTAATTGTTGTAGGATTACCATTAAATATGGATGGTACACCCAGTGAAATGAGTACGCGTGCTGAGAAATTTGCACGTCGTTTACATGGCCGCTTTAGATTACCTGTCTATACACATGATGAAAGACTAACTAGTTTTGAAGCTAAAGGACAATATTTTAAGCAGGGACACAAAGGGGATTATCATAAGAGTCCAGTCGACGCACTAGCAGCCGCCCTAATTATTGAAAGTTGGCTAGAAAATTATTCTTCAATAACGGAGAGAACATGAAGTTACCTTCACCAACAGAACTTTTATCTAATATGGCAACCAATTTACAGAACTACTTAACTAAGCGTGGTATTACTAAACCAGCTTATGTAGGCATTAGAACAGGTGGTGTCTGGGTTGCTCAAGCATTATTAGAAACAATGGGTAAACAAGATGAAACCCTTGGTATTTTAGATGTGTCTTTCTATCGTGATGATTTTACCCAAAAAGGTTTAAATCCTCAGGTAAGTCCATCTGCTTTACCTTTTGAGATAGATAATCAGCATATTGTTTTAATTGATGATGTATTAATGAGTGGGCGTACTATTCGAGCGGCCATGAATGAATTATATGATTATGGTAGACCAGCCAGTATTACCTTAGTGTGTTTATTAGATTTAGATGCAAGGGAGTTACCTATTCGCCCCGATGTAGTAGGAGAAGTATTAAATTTAGCAACTGATCAACGTGTAAAAGTACAAGGGCCATCACCATTAACCCTTGAGTTAAAAACTTTAGTTTCCTAAGAGAGCTTTTGTATGCTTAAAAGAAAACAAGCACTTCAACTAAATAGTCAGGGACAATTAAGGCATTTTTTATCATTAGATGGATTATCTAAAGAATTATTAACCGAAATTTTAGACACTGCAGATTCTTTTCTTGAGGTCGGTGCAAGAGCTGTTAAAAAAGTCCCTTTATTAAGGGGTAAAACAGTTTGTAATGTGTTTTTTGAAAACTCTACACGTACTCGTACAACCTTTGAGTTAGCGGCAAAACGACTGTCTGCTGATGTGATTACATTAAATGTCTCTACCTCTTCAACCAGTAAAGGTGAGACTCTAACAGATACACTACGCAATCTTGAGGCAATGTCTGCTGATATGTTTGTAGTACGTCATAGCGAGTCTGGAGCT
>JBEBWU010000324.1:0-3712 GCA_040391985.1 Entomomonas sp.
TTACTCCCTTTACTGTAGTTAGTGGTTGTGCAGTATCAGGGCTAAGTGCCCAATATACTTTACCTTTAGTAATTTTATAATGAGTAATTAACTCTGCTAACCAATTTAATAAAGCCTGTCGAAAATCTTCTAAACCTCTTGCTGAATAAGGAAATAACTTACCACCACTATAACTACCGCCTGTTCTCTCAAATGCTATTACATCACCATTAAAGAGTTGGTTAGTTTCTCCTAGCAATAACTTTTCAATCCAAGGGCTTAACAGCTCATAGTTAGTAATGGGAACCTGTGCTTGATATTCGGCTATATTATTAATACTAGCGAATTGATAGTGCTGACCATAAACAGAGTGCTGATTATGAGTTAAACATTGTGTTAACCAATGTTGTTGCACAATAACTGTAGGTTGCGTTATTGGCATTAAATACTGAGCAAAATGTTGCCAAGGATTATTCATTGCGATACTCAACATTAGTATCTAAAAATAATTTTTGGGCACGGCGTTGTAAATTATCAACACTTAACTCACATAAACAAACTAACTCATGTCCTTTATAGTAATCAGGATTTTTACTAAGAAAAAATTGACTCGACTTTTTTTGCTGCTCATGGGGCGCAATATCCGTTAAATTCTCTTTTAAGTAGCCATAGTCACTAGGACACTCCACAACACCAGTTTGCGGATTATAAAGGTCTGCAAACTTAGCCCCTGCTAACTGATCAGCTAATTGTTTTAACTCTGGTTGTGCTCCATCCCAATGTGGGTAAAAGCTCTTTGCAAATACAATTAGATACTTATAAGTTCTATAGCCTTTTACTAACAAAAACCAATATAGAGGCGTGGTAGGATTCTCTTGTTTTAACTTACCCATCCGTTGAATCCAAGTAGAATGCAATGACTGTTGTTGCCAATGTTCAGGCATAACAATAGTATCACCTGAGTAAACAATCATTTTTTGCTGAAAAGAATAAAACTCTATGGTTGTAAAACCTACAATTTGCCCTTGTTGTTCTAAAAAAAGTACTTCATCTTTATTATATAAATCTTGGTAAAAACGTTCTAAATCACTACCTTGATAATATTGAAAATAAATATTGGCCATTTGTTGTTTTTTAGCGTCAGTAATAGAGTTTACTATTTGAAAATAAGCCTGATAAGTCATGTCCTTAATCACCATTATTTATTATTCATTAGTTTAACACATACTTTTTACTAGCCAGATAGCGAAAATAAAAGGTCATTGCTGAATGATGAAGATAGCTATCTGAGATGTTACGCTTAATTTGCTGATGTACCTCTGGTAATAAACTCCAATGTAGACCTGGCTGTAAGTGGTGAGCTGTGTGTAATCCTGCATTAAGATAAAACCAATTAGCCAACTTACTGGTAATATTATGGGAACAAGTTTCAATTTTTGAAAAATCGCACCCATTATCATGCAGTATATGGTTATATTCTAATAATCGTTGTGTAGCCAGCAAATTAGGTAATAACATAAAAAGAACAAAAGCAGCCCAATCAAAATAAAGTAACCAGACAATTAAACCTATAATAAAAAAACGCTCAATTTTAAGAATAAGCTCAATCCTAGTGGGACGAGAAGGTGTATCTGGTTGTCTTTGAGCCTTTTTCATCGCACCAATGGCTACTAGAGCATAACGTAATAACCGCTCAAAACCATACCCCAATCCAGCCACATGTACTCCAGCCCAATCTTTATTGCCACCTAAATAGACATGATGATTTTGATTATGGGCTCGATAAATATCACAAGAAGGGTAGCCAATAACAGCTGTTATCAATAGATCAAAGAAGAAATTTGTTTTTTTATTAGTAAAGGTAGCACAGTGTTGATGATTGTGATTAATTAACGTAACTAAAGTACATAACCAAGAGCTTAAATATATCCATGGAATAATCAAATAGCTATTAATAGAATAAAAGAAAGGAACATATACTGCGCATAATGCTAGTAATAAAAAAAATAAACTACGCCAATCAGCACAATACTTTAGTTTAAACATAAAAATGTCTCAGGTTTTATCCTATTATCCAAGTATTATCTAGTTATACAATTAATTTCTTATTTATACCTTAATTTTAAAACAACTGTTAAAAATACTTAGCATTTGTTATGTAAATAATTATAATAAATTAATTAACTTATACTTATTTAAATTATTGAAACTCACTAAATACACACTAGAACCTTTTAAACAGCGAATAAAAACTTTCTCTATTTGGGGAGGCTGGGTTGGCATTGTTTTTTTTGGTTTATACCCCCTATTAAATTGGTACACCAGCCTGCACCAACAGACTTTTAGCCTTTACTTAACAGCAGAACTACACATCCCCTTTATCGCCAGCTTTATTTGGCTATATTTTTCTATGTATCTACTACTGTTTATGCCACTATTTTTATTGAATAGTAACGCCTTAAGAAGGCTAGCCATTGAATTAATAGTAGTTACTTTTATAGCCGCTGTTATTTTTTTATTAATTCCTTGTCATCTCGGCTTTATTAGAGTTATTCCTGATACTCCCCTCTATCAACTATTATATAGCCAATTATTTAATCTAGATCATCCCTACAATCTTATTCCATCACTGCATGCAGCCTTTTCTACAAGCATTGTACTTAACCTTACTGCAAATACTAAAAAATACTTTAGTTACTTATTCTATTTATGGCTAATTGGAATAATTAGCTCTACAATACTAACACATCAACATCACTTATTAGATGTAATTACAGGCTCTGGATTGTCCTTACTTATTCATAACATTATAGGAAGATATTATGAAAAAAATTATTGCTGTCCTACTTATACTAATTAGTTTTAATGTACTGGCAGAAGAACAAGATAAAGCAATTCATAATGAGTTAAGACAAGCATTAAAAACAGTTACTGAAGCTATTAATACAGGTGACTATGAAAAAATGTTACCTGTGCTTAGTAAGGATATACGCGCCACCCCTGTTACAGAAGAATTTGTTAGTGGTAGAGAAGCTATGATTCCCTATATGCACTCATGGTTTGGACCAGATAAATTCCTTAAAAAACTAACCATACAATTTATGCCAGACCAACTTACTGAGATTTCACCTGATAAAACTTGGGGCATATCCTATGGTAATGGACTTGAACAATACACTTTAAGTGACGGTAGAGTTTATGATATAAAAACCCGTTGGACAGCTACCGTTGTATTAGAAGATGGTGCGTGGAAAATTAGAACCATGCATATAGGTACAGATTTCTTAAATAACCCCATTTTAAATGAAGCCACCGCAGCTATTAATAAAATGCTAGTTGGTGGTTTAGCTGGTGGCTTAATTGTAGGGTTATTACTTGGTTTCTTTATATTCCGGAAAAAGAAAATCTAAATCAGCAGGAGCGCCCATTGCAGGAGCTGGGCGCACCCCTTTCCAAAGAGTAAAATAGACTCGCCAAAAACTAGGCTGTAACTCTTGTTTATCCACATACTTAGGTAAATCATACCAAGGCACTGTAGGATGTTGATGGTGAGCTAAATGATAGTGATAATTTAAAGCAAGCCAACGAAAGATAGGTAATACTTTTAAGTTCCATGCACCATTTTTAATATCCCGACTACTCCACGCATGGTCAGCATATTGTAAAACAGACCAATGTAGCGCAAAAGCATATACACAAAGCACATAACCCCAAAAGGTTAAATCCAATAACC
>JBEBWU010000325.1:0-3701 GCA_040391985.1 Entomomonas sp.
ATAAAGAGTAAATTAAGCAGCTCCTTTTTATTTAATTTAGGTTTATTAAATGCCCTTACGCCACTTAATGCTAATTTTTATAGTCATTTTATCTTGGGGCTTTAGTTTTTTGGCCACTAAATTAGGTTTATTAGCTGTACCTCCCCTTCTTTTTGGGGCGTTAAGGTTTGCCACCCTTATTATTCCTGCATTATTTTTTCCATTACCTAAAATTAAATTTTCTTGGTTAATCATCTATGGAATGGTGATGTGTTTTGGCCAATTCACTTTTTTGTTCACTGCTATTTATTTTGGTATGCCAGCTGGGCTCGCTTCTTTAGTAATGCAATCACAAGCCTTTTTTACCATTATTATGGGGGCTTTTATATTAAAGGAATTTATCAGACCACAAACCTTATTAGGTTTAGCCATTGCTGTTATTGGTTTAATTATTATAGGCTGTGATGCTGGAGCTAATGTAACATTAATAGGATTAATATTAACGCTTTGTGCTGGACTCTCATGGGCAACTGGCAACATCTTAATCAAGAAACTACAACCAGTGAATACCCTACACTTAACTATTTGGGCTGGGGTTGTTTCAGTTATCCCCCTAATTGCCTGCTCAGTGATATTTGAAGGTGTTACAACCATTAAAGAAAGTATTTTGAATCTAAACCTTACTACTATACTTTCCGTTCTTTATTTAGGCTTTATTGCCACTTTATTAGCCTATGGGCTTTGGGCACAAATGCTGTCACGTTATGCCGCCAGTATTGTTGCACCTTTCTCTTTATTAGTACCAATAATAGGTATGAGTAGTAGTGCATGGTTCTTAAATGAACATCTTACTACCCTTGAAATTATAGGATCAATTGCTGTAATGCTTGGTCTTTGTGTCAATGTATTTGGTTATCGGTTATTTTTCTTTTTTAAAAGACCACAATAAAAATGGCGACTTATTAGTCGCCATTTTTTATAGCTTATGATTTAGGCTATTTTTACATCAATTTTGGCATTTTCAGCCGCTTTAACATAGTTAGTCATTTGATCGAAGTTTAAATAACGATAAATTTCTGGAGCCATTGCGTTAATAGTATCTGCATATTGCATATACTCTGCTACAGTTGGTAATTTACCTAAAGTAGCAGCTACAGAAGCTAACTCAGCAGAAGATAAATACACATTAGCACCATCACCTAAACGGTTAGGGAAGTTACGTGTTGAAGTAGAAACTACTGTACTGTTTGGCTCAACACGTGCTTGGTTACCCATACATAATGAACAACCTGGAACTTCTGTACGAGCGCCTACACGACCGAAGATACTGTAGTAACCTTCTTCAATAAGTTGATATTGATCCATTCTAGTAGGTGGCACAATCCATAAACGGGTAGGAATATGCTTAACTTTTTCTAGTAATTTACCTGCCGCACGGAAATGACCAATATTAGTCATACATGAACCAATAAATACTTCATCTACTTTATCACCAGCTACTGTTGATAATAAACGAGCATCATCTGGATCATTAGGTGCACAAAGAATAGGTTCTTTTACATCAGCAAGATCAATTTCAATCACTGCTGCGTATTCAGCATCTTTATCTGCTTCTAATAGTTCTGGTTTAGCTAACCACTCTTCCATTTTCTTAGCACGACGCTCGATAGTACGTGCATCACCATAACCTTGGTCAATCATCCAACGTAATAAAGTGATGTTAGATTTTAGGTACTCAGCAATCGCTGATTCTGGAAGTTTAATAGTACAACCAGCCGCTGAACGCTCAGCAGAAGCATCAGAAAGTTCGAAAGCTTGTTCTACTGTTAAGTGATCTAAACCTTCAATTTCTAAAATACGACCAGAGAAAATATTTTTCTTACCTTTCTTCTCAACGGTTAATAAACCTTGTTGAATCGCATAGTAAGGAATGGCATGTACTAAGTCACGTAATGTGATACCTGGTTGCATTTTGCCTTTAAAGCGAACTAATACAGACTCTGGCATATCTAATGGCATAACACCAGTAGCGGCTGCGAAAGCAACTAAACCAGAACCTGCTGGAAAAGAAATCCCCATTGGGAAACGAGTATGAGAGTCACCACCAGTACCTACAGTATCAGGCAATACCATACGATTTAACCAGCTGTGAATAATACCATCACCAGGACGTAATGAAATACCACCACGATTACGAATAAAATCAGGTAAGGTATGTTGCGTAGTTACATCAATTGGTTTTGGATAAGCTGCTGTATGACAGAATGATTGCATTACTAAGTCAGCAGAGAAGCCTAAACAAGCTAAATCTTTTAACTCATCACGGGTCATAGGACCAGTCGTATCTTGTGAGCCTACACTTGTCATTTTTGGTTCACAGTAAGTACCTGGACGGATACCAGCTACACCACAAGCACGACCTACTATCTTCTGTGCTAATGAGAAACCTTTACCTGAATCAGAAGGTACTTCTGGTTTCTTAAATACATCTGAATGACCTAAACCTAATTCTGTACGTGCTTTATCTGTTAAACCACGACCAATAATTAAAGGAATACGGCCACCTGCACGAACTTCGTCTAATAACACAGGTGTCTTAAGTTCAAAAGTAGTTAATACTTCATCACTACCATGTTTAGTTACTTTACCTTGATAAGGGTAAAGATCAATTAAATCACCCATATTAAGGTTAGATACATCAAATTCAATGGGTAACGCGCCAGCATCTTCCATTGTGTTATAGAAAATAGGAGCAATCTTAGTACCAAAGCAGAAACCACCTTCACGCTTATTAGGTACATAAGGAATATCATCACCAAAATACCAAAGCACAGAGTTAGTGGCTGATTTACGAGAAGAACCAGTACCTACCACATCACCTACATAAGCTACTGGGTAGCCTTTAGCTTTAACTTCTTCGATTTGTTTTAAAGGTCCTACACTACCTGGTTGAACAGGTTCAATACCATCACGTGCCATTTTTAACATCGCTAAGGCATGTAAAGGGATATCAGGACGCGACCACGCATCAGGTGCAGGTGAAAGGTCATCTGTATTAGTTTCACCAGGTACTTTAAATACAGCAATAGTTACTTTTTCTGGTAATGCTTTACGTGAAGTAAACCACTCAGCATTAGCCCAAGATTCTAATACAGCTTTAGCATTAGCATTGCCTGCTTTAGCTTTCTCTGCCACATCATGGAAGGCATCAAACATTAATAAAGTATGCTTTAACTCATCAGCAGCTAAACCAGATAATTCGCTGTTATCCAATAGCTCAACTAAAGTGCTGATATTATAACCACCTTGCATTGAACCCAATAATTTAACAGCCAGTTGTTTATTAATTAATGGTGAACTCGTTTCACCTTTAGCAATAGCTGATAAGAAGCCAGCTTTTACATAAGCTGCTTCATCCACTCCAGGTGGTACACGATTACTGATTAAATCTACTAAAAACTCTTCCTCACCTTTTGGTGGATTTTTTAATAATTCTACTAGCTGTGCTGTTTGGTCAGCAGTTAGTGGTTGAGGAACAATTCCCATTGCAGCACGTTCGGCCACATGTTTACGATAAGCTTCAAGCACGGTTTTACCCTCTTTGTGATTCTTAGACTGGATAATTTATGATTAGGATTTCCAGCTTTCCCATTAAGATCCTTTATAGGAAGCTGTTTTCAAAGTTTTACGTGGAATAAAGAGGGTTCCAAAGTAATACTCGT
>JBEBWU010000326.1:0-3690 GCA_040391985.1 Entomomonas sp.
TCTGAAACATACAGAATAATACTATTAGGCTTAAATAAACTCATCATTAATTACCTTTATTCATGATTGGCATAGACACGAAGTCTATTTTGGTTATTATCAAGCGCCATAAAGGCATAACCAAAACAAAGATCAGTAGGCTCTTGCACTATCTTAAGTTTGCTTTGCCATTCACTAAAACACTGATCTACGGCTTGAGAGGAAGGTAGCTGAAAAATTAATTCATGGGCATTGTTAATACCTGTTGCTTTGGGTTGTACTTCTTGAATACTCCAAAAGGCAAGTAAATAACCAGATTCTAATTGAAAGCAAACATAATCAGGATGGCTCTCAATTGGCTGGCATTTGAAAATATCGCTATATAACGCAACAGTTGTATTGATATCTTCAACATATAAGATGGTTTGATTAGGTTGCATAGAAAAACTCCTTGTTGGTGGTATATAAATATATAAGGAGTATTCTAATAAGGAGAGGTGTCAGTTTTTGTCAGTAGGATTAAAAAAGAGGTTTAGGAATTTTTTCGAAATGGTGCCAAGCGGTTAATAAGTCTTCACGTTTTCTTGGAAATTGTTCATCTAATAATATGAGTGAAAAAATACGATCTATACGGAAGTGACGAAACTCTTCTCTTAACTCACACCAACCACAAATAATAAGGGTATGATGAAAAAAGCCAATAGCAAACGGCCATATCGTACGTTGAGAGTTTTCTTGGCTGGCATTGGTGTATTCAATGGTGATTTTTAAGTTTTGGTTAATGGCTTTGCGTAAAGTAATCAGTTGTTCATCGTAAGGCTTGGTCAATTTAGGATAACCAATTAATAATGAGGAACTTAATGTTTCCTGTAATGGAGGAGGGAGTATGGTACAAATTTTAGTGATTGCTTGTTGGGCTGCATTTGCTAACTGGCTATCAGTCTGGCTGACAACCCAACGACTCCCTATAAGCAATGCTTCTACTTCTTCTTGAGTAAACATAAGAGGCGGTAAAGTAAAACCTTGTTGTAATTGATAACCCTTACCTGCCTCACTAGTAATGATAGCGCCTTGCTGCTGTAACGTGGCAATATCTCGATAAAGTGTCCGTAAACTAATACCCAATTGTGAAGCAAGCGTTTTGCCAGCTACGGGATGGCGGTATTTATGGAGTATTTGTAGTAGTTCTAATAGACGTTGTGAACGAGTCATAAATAATATAAGTTGAATCAATAAAGGTAATATACGTTATCTAAATTTGAACAAGATTAGAAGAATAAATTGTTTTTCTGTAAGATATAGCTGTTTCCCTAGTTTTTTATACGTCGTTGAATGACTTCGCCGTACTAGGTGTACTGTCTTCAGCCATCCGCCTTGTCTAAAAAACTAGGGAAACAGCTATATTAAGCTATGAATTATTTTGATAATTAAGGTATTGTTGGTTATGGACATAAGTTCCACAAAGCAAAGTATGGTGTCGTTATTGGCTAATTACCAACAATTGGTTATTAGCCAATTAGCAGAGTATGGTTTGGTTGGTGAGTATTTGACTGGACCATTAGAGGAAAATGTTCGTTTGCTCTGTCAAATGCGTACTATTATTTTTCTTGTGAAAACAGTTGCAGTATCAAAAGACAATAATATTGATATTGCTGAACAACTCTATGCTGAGACAGAGGCAAACTATTTAAAAACTGATAAGTGGTTGCAACAGTTAAATAATAGTAAAGAAGCTAATTTATATAGTTATGCTTTTGTAATTTTAGCGCAAAGTTATCTTTATAAAGCTACCAATAATCCGCTCTATGCGATTGCTTTAGCTGAAACCTTTAGTTTGGTTGAACATAAATTTAATGGTTTAGATATTTTTAAACCTTTGGCAGATTTAGATTGTCTAGAGCAAAATTCAGCGATGCACTTGTTTGAAGCGTTAACTTTTGCCTGTTATCAAGCTGATGCTGTCTATATGCAGTCAGCTATTGTAAGGTTAGAACAGCTAATAATGGAAAGGTTTTGGCAAAAAGATAAGCAACTATTAGCTGAAAAGGTAACGTTATCAGGTCAGGTATTAAGTTATGAGGCAGGGCATTGGTTTGAATGGATTTCCTTAATATGGCGAGTAAGCCAACAAGGGGGAGAGTCTTTAACCAGTAGCACTAAACTATATGATGCTGCTCTAACTCATACTTGTTTCTCTGAACAAGGTTTGGTATTAAATGAAATGGATGCACAATTTCATCCATTAGATACTCAGCAAATACGTATTTGGCCAAATTTAGAATATTTAAGGGCAAAAACTTTTATAGAGCAACAAATACCTGTTGAAGAACTTAATACATTTATAGTGTTATTTTTTGATCAGCAAGGTTTACCTAGAGAGTATTTAACCAAAGAGTTGGTACAAACAGTTAAATCAACAACAGGTTATCATATAGCCGAGAGCTTTATAGATATTTTAGAGACAATTGAATAATAAATGGATCTTATTACAATAAAAACCAATCCATAATAGAATTGGTTTTTATGTTTTTAATGAATAAAAGTATTGGCAACTCGTTGCGATTTTAATGTATAGCTAGACCATAAGGCAGCAGCAAAACAAGTTTGAACAAGAACCTTTGCTGTCTCAATATCAAATGCATCAACATTCATAACAGCTGAAACTAAAATAGAGTCAAGTAATATAATGATGGGAGTAGCAATTAATATCCCTATAAAGATTTTTTTAAAAAGTTTTTTCTTGGTAAAAAATAAAATGATCACAAAAAACCATATAACAATCATCAAAAAATTAATAATAAGTTCAATGACAATAGCATGCTTAAATAGAGGTATGTAATATTCACTATTAGGGTCAGTAAGTAATGACCAAGCATTTGTTGTAAAAACAGGTTTATAAATATCTATATAAATTGTATTTGCTATACGAAATGGAGCAATACAAATAATAATAGCTACTAATATTAACCAACCACCAATTCCTTTTGGGGTGTCTTTATTATCATTCTGTATAGTTACTGTAGATTGACTAGTGGGTGGACTATATGGATTATCATTAGACATAATGTTCTTCCTTGCAAATAAAAATAAGTAATAATCTATAAAATATTTTATTATAATTGGGAACTATAATAGGAGTAAGCATGAAAGTTACAGATTTCCGTCAACAATTACAAAATCCTAACCATCAATTTGCAGATACATTGGCTTTTATTGAGCAAAATTACACTTTTCACCCTACAGCATTTAAAAATGGTGACGTAGAAAACGGCAAAGGGCAAAATGAAGGTTCGTGCAAAGTATTAGCACTATCTATATTAGAAGAATTAACTGATCAAGAAGCTTTATTGGCCTTTGCTGAGCACTATCGTAGCGTACTAGCGACACCTGATGGTAGTGATCATCAAAATATTCGTTCACTACAAAAAAATGGCTTAAAAGCAGTTACTTTTGTAAAGTTTCCTTTAGTAAAGCTGAATAATAAATAAAAAAATAGCATTTTTTATTGCTTTTTATGGAATAGCTTGTCTTTTTTGGGTAGAATGCGACCGCCCAAGTTCTACTTAGGGTTTTTATTTTATTTATTTTTAAAAGTTGAGGTTTTATTGCATGTCTAAAGAAGACAGCTTTGAAATGGAAGGAACTATTATTGATACACTTCCTAACACTATGTTTCGTGTAGAGTTAGAAAATGGTCATGTTGTGACTGCA
>JBEBWU010000327.1:0-3681 GCA_040391985.1 Entomomonas sp.
ATAACATATCCCCTAAATTATGATTATTAATCAATATTAATTAATGATTATTCTATAAAAGATGGAAATTATTTTTTGTTCGTGTTTTGTATGTATTTTGTGACAGAAATTTAAAAACAGAATTTTTAATTTTTAGAGAGTTAAATGTTTTCAATCACAGTGAAAAATAAATGATTAATTAGCTGGCTCTAAGCTCATGCCTTCGGAAGTGACTCTTAATACTTTACCATTAGGCTCCCAATCACCTAATACTATTCTTTTTGCGTGCTGTTGGTTGGCCATTAATTGATGAATATCTGGTCGATGGGTATGTCCATGAACCAATAGTTGTACCTTATATTTTTCTAATAACTTAACAACTTCTTCTGGGGTAACATCCATAATATCGGCTGGTTTAATCCCTTTTTTCATTTTACTTTCTGCACGTAATTTTGCAGCTAATTGTTTTCTTTTTTTAAGTGGTAATAACTGCAATAGGAATAAAATAAAAGGGTTTCGGTAAAAACGACGTTTTTGCTGATACTCAATGTCTTTAGTACAAAGAATATCTCCATGTGAAAGTAATACAGGTGTACCATAAAAAGAAGTTAATGTTGGATCTTTTAGTAATGCACAACCCGCTAACTTACAAAAGGTTTTACCAATTGCAAAATCTCGATTACCGTGCATCAAATAGATTTTTATACCCTGCTCAGTTAGTTTTTTTAGTTGACGAGCAATACTATGTTCAAACTCTCCCATAGCATCATCACCCACCCATACATGAAAAAAATCACCTAAGATGTATAATGCCTCACAATCCTGTGTTTTATTGCGCAAAAAAGACAAGAACGCCTCAGTAATATCTGGGCGTTCTTCGTTTAAATGTAAATCAGCGATCAGTAAAATGCTCATTTACTTGCTTAGTCTGCTACAACCTCAGCTTTCTCAATGATTACATCTTCTACAGGAACATCTTGATGACCTGCTTTAGATGTTGTTGCAACATCACGAATCTTATCTACTACATCCATGCCATCTACTACTTCACCAAACACAGCATAACCCCAACCTTGTGGAGTAGGAGCAGTATGATCTAAGAAAGCATTATCTTTTACATTGATAAAAAATTGTGCACTGGCCGAATGAGGATCCATAGTACGTGCCATAGCGATAGTACCACGCTTATTAGAAAGACCATTATTGGCTTCATTCTTAATAGGTGCATTGGTTTCTTTCTGGCTCATTCCTGGCTCAAAACCACCACCTTGAATCATAAAATTATTAATTACGCGATGAAAAATAGTGCCATTATAATGACCATCTTTTACATATTTTTCAAAATTAGCTGTGGTTTCTGGAGCTTTCTCAGCATCAAGTTTTAATGTGATTACGCCATGGTTTGTATGTAATTTAATCATAGTCAATTAGTCTTATAAAATGTCAATAGAAGTTTTTAAGAATACCATTAAATACCCTTTACGCATAATGAAATGCATTAAAATATAGTAACATAAGTTAAAATTTGTAATTAGATTAACTCATCATTACTTTTGTATCTATTGTTGTCGTATCAGCTACAGCACAACGAGGAATAGGTATCAACAGCATAACTAATAAAATCACTATGACTTTGTATTTTCTACCCATGTTATTTCCTTTTACTTGAAATAATCCTTACTGTTGAGAGTTAATAACTTGCTCAATATAACTCACAATCTCAGCCACAGTATTAGTAAAAACGCCAGCCTCTCCTGCCACATGAGCTTTATACCAAGCCTCATATCCTTCTAAATAGTCACTATCAACTTCTTCATTGGCTATCTTTGTTGTTAAACTTCGCTCTAATGTTTCCACAGAAACAGGAGCATGCCCAATTTTATCAGTAAAACCTGTTGGGCTTCTTGGGTTAGCAATTTTAACATCGCGAATGGTAATATGGTAAATAGGTAACTGGTCACTACCCATTTCAACTTTATTGATAACCACTGTAGAGTTTTCTTCTTCCTCTCGCTGTTGATATAACCAAACCTCTCCTACCTCATACTTATCCATCAAAAACTCCTTACAATATAAAATGAAAGTTATAGTCTTATTTAGCGAGAAGAATACTACTTATTGCGCTGTATAACCACCATCCACTAGTAGACTAGTACCTACTATAAAACTAGCATCCTCTGATGCTAAAAATATTACAGCCTTTGCAATCTCTTCAGGTTTACCTAAACGCCCTATAGGGTGTAGCTTAATTAAATCAGCTTTTACTTCTGGTGTCATATAATCCAAAATATGGGTACTTACATATCCAGGGCATACTGCATTAATGCGTATACCTTTTGCTGCATAAGTAACACCTAATGAACGAGTCATATTTACAATGCCACCTTTGGTTGCTGGATAAACCGTATGTCCTATTTGCCCAACATAACCCAACGCCGAAGCATTATTAATAATAGCGCCAGCTCCCTGTTTCACCATATATTTAAGTGCATATTTATTTGTTAAAAAAATACCTGTTAAATTGACATCCACAATGTGTTGCCAATCTTCTAATGCCAACTCCTCGCAAGGTTCTTTATGACCACTAATACCTGCATTGGCAAACACCACATCAACATGCCCGTAGGCTTTATCTACTTCTGCAAATAAATTCGCCACATCACTTTCATTGGAAACATCAGCTTTAATATAACGAGATTTAGTAACTGAAGTTAATGCTTGAATAGGTGGTGCTGCATCTTCATGAATATCACTGAATATTACGGTAGCACCTTCTTGTAACATCAACTCAGCAGTAGTAAAACCTATACCACTGGAAGCACCTGTTACAATAGCTACCTTATCTTTTAATCTCATAGTATTTACTCCTTGTTATCTTTATAGAAACTAAGTTATCTAATTAAGAAAAACGAGATTTACGAACTAGCTTATTCATCAATAAATCTACTTACTTCATCTTATTTTTATATTCTGTAGATTATGTACAACATAACCATAAACAATAATTCACTATTAGTAAATGATTAAATGTTCATTAACACTGTTTAAACCTAAACAAAACTTTCTAAAGTATTAATTTATAAATAATAGAAGGATAAACGAATTACTGTTGTATAATAAACAGGATTAACTTTTTACTAAAAATGAGCAGTTTAATGTCTGATACATCCACCATCCATTTAATTAAAAAATATGCTAACCGTCGCTTATATGATAGCCATACAAGCACGCATATTACATTACAAGATATTCGTAACTATGTAATTTAAGAAATTCCTTTCCAATTAGTAGAAGCAAAGTCAGGAGAGGATATAACAAGAAGCATCTTACTCCAAATTATTCAAGATGCGGAAACTGATGGTGATCCTATTTTTTCTAGTCAGGCACTAAAAAATATTATTCGTTTTTATGGTCCTTTCCAAGGGATGCTGGGTAGTTACCTTGAAAAGACATTAGAATCAGTGATGGAGATTCAAAAACAATCTGGAATGCCTTCTACTGAAGCTTGGACAGACTTTATGTCTAGTCAAATGCCTGTTATGCAGAAAGTAATGCAAGAATATTTAGAGCGCACCAAACAGCTTTATATGAATACTCAAAATATGTTTGGTATGTTTCCTAACTTTCCCACACCATTTAATCAAAACAAAAAAAAGGAGGAGAATTAATATTCTCCTCCTTGTTCTTTTCAACAACTAATTA
>JBEBWU010000328.1:0-3680 GCA_040391985.1 Entomomonas sp.
AAAATGGTAGTAACGCACAACGCTTTGTAGATGATATTGCTAAATGGGGCATGGGTAAATCTTACAATGCTAGTAATGCCTCTGAACTAACTCAAGCATTTAAAGAAATTGTTAATGGTGCATTAGTTATTGACAGTCCTAGCACAAGTGGACGAGTTACTTTAAGTCCTCAAAGTCCTTATAAACAACGTAATGAGGTTTATTATGCGCTTTATAAGTCAGAAAATTATAATTATTGGCCAGGTAATGTAAAAGGCTTCTTTATCGATTATGTTGATACTACTCTAATTGATGGTAGTACAGGGCAGCGAGCGATACTTTTTGATAAAAATGGTAAGTCAGCAATGGGGGCTGATGGTGTTATAAAAGATAATGCATCTAGTTTTTGGAATAACTCCATATTAGATGGTGGCAAAGTTGATGTTGGGGGAGTACTTGGTATGTTAAATAATGCCCCTAATTTTCGTAATGTATTTACTATCATAAATAATGATAAAGAAGAGCTTAAAGCTGATGCCAATTTAACTAATACAGATTTAGGAATTACTGGCGAAAATCAAGATAATGTTCGTAAAGGCTTATTAAATTATATTCGTGGTTATGTTTATGCTGAAGGAGGAAGTACAGAGGTTGCCACAAAAAAAATGGGTGACTCTGCAAGAAGTGGCATAACCTTGGCTAGCTATGGTTGTAAAGGTGACAGTGAAGAGCAAGACATTCTTAATTGTAAATTTTCTGATCTGAGCCAAGTGGCATTATTGGCAAGTAATGATGGTTTTCTACGTGGTTATGATGTGACAAATGGTGAAACGCTTTATGAATATATGCCAAAAGAAATGTTACCTATTATTCAAGGATTACAAGCTCGAGATACAGTATCTATAGAGAGATCACGTTTTTATGGATTAGATGGCAATGTTATTCTTTATCATGATGATAAAGATAATGATGGCTATATTGATAGTGCAGAAGATGCATTTGCTTATGTTGTTTCAGGTCGTGGTGGTAGTTATTTGTATGCTATCGATATTAAGGATAAAACTGAACCTAAACTAGCGTGGATGATTAGTAATAAAACAGCAGGTTTCGATAAGTTAGGTAACACTTGGTCTGTACCTATTACAGGCAAAATTAAAGTAGGAGATGTGATAACCCCAGTGTTAATTTTTGGCGGTGGTTATGACACATCAAATGATAGTGTATCAGTTAGGCACACTGATGACGTAGGTGATGCGTTATATATTGTTAATGCCAAAACAGGTGATATTATTTGGTCTACTACCAGTAATATGGACTATAGTATTCCTAGCTCCATAGCTACATTAAGAGATGATTCAGAGGATGAGCTAATCACGGATATCTTTTTTGGTGATATGGGAGGACAACTATGGCGTTTCAGTGTTAATAATGGTGCTGTTGGTAATTCTCTCATTAAACCTGGTGGTGGACAGCAAGGTATTGTTGCTAAATTAGCGGATGATTCTTTACAACAGTCGCGCCGTTTTTATCAGCGACCTGTTGTGTATAAATTTATGGATGAAGATAATGAAGAAGTTATATCTGTTAGTATGGGGTCTGGGTATCGGGCACATCCATTATCTACAGATATGACAGATAGAATTTACTCATTTCGTTTCCCCATACAAACTGATCTTGCAAACACTAAAGTAATGACTGAAACTGATTTAGCTGTTACAACAGAAGATGGGCAGTCATTAAATGAGGCTGACAAACTAGATAATGGTTTTGTTATTAAATTAGGGGCAGTGGGTAATGCATCTGGTGAAAAAGTTATTTCTGATGCATTTGCAGATTTTGATCGAATAGTTTTTAATACTTATATTCCAACTAAAACTGTTACTAAAAACTGTGTACCAGGTACAGGAACGCAACGAACTTATAATTTTGATCTAAAAACAGGTACATCATTACTAGATACCGCCTTTATTGAAACCAGTGTTTCTGCTCTTCCACCTGATGTGGCTACTTATTGCAATGGAAGTTACTGTACTATTATTTCTGACTCAAGCCAGCTGTCAGATGAAAACTCCTTACCACAAGGAAAAGATAAGGATGCTTTTATTGTAAAAACAGGGGAGGGGAAATGGGTAAAAACAGGCTGGACAGATTATTTTAGTCTAGAAATTTAATCTACTTTATGATTTATGTTTAACGAATTAATGGGAGAAGGCTACTTAGTTTGACTAAGTAGCCTATAAATAATTAATGCAATAGTTGTTTCCGCCATTTTTGTAGAATGCTAACAAACACAGTATCAGCTTTTTTGGAAATTAAACCTACAGGTGAATATCCCTTACGACTAGCTCTTTCTAAGGTAATAAACATAACAATAATAGTAATAGTAGTATTTTGCCAGCTTACTAATTGCCATTGGTTTTGCCAGATTATTTGATAATTTGTATCAAATGGCCCTAAGTAATAGAGTCCCCATAAATCATCGACTGTACTTCCTCTTGATCCTACTAAATCACAAAGAAAATGAAGGTGAACATTAATAAAAGTAAGGATGGCAACACGGATTCTATCAATACCAATGGCTGAAGCCAGTAAAGTAAAGAAAATAGCGGCTGCAATACCATGTCCATAGAGCCTATGCCAACTTTGATAGAAATTGGTTTCTGGAAGGCCTATTAGTCGAGTAATAAAGTCAACAATAATACCTATGCCATCAAGATCTGGAACTAATCCTGCTAAGCAAACTATTGCTTTATCACGATTATTTTTTAGACTAGGCTCAAAGCAAGCCCAGCCAACTAAAAAATGAGTAATAGGACTCATATAAGTAAATCTCTATATTGTGCAGTTGATACTTGTTCATAATGATAAGTTTTAATAACATTAACTAAAAGGGTATTTTTTAATGAAAGAGATAATGAATAAATGGGTTAATGCAATTAAAGAAATAAAGTCTAATAAAGAAGAGTGTATATGTCCAAGATGTAATCATAAAGGTCTAGATGTTAAGTATTTTCGTTATAATAGTGATGAAATAGGTTGGAGTATTATTTGGTGTCCTTTATGTTGGTATGGTATACAGATAACGAGAGTTATTTTACCTAACAATTCCAATCCCCCAATTCGTTGTGCAACAGAAGAAGATTTTATCTTCCTTAAAAAGATTACTTTCGATAACTATAATTAGTAAATTATATTAGTTTTCATATCTTACATTTGTAATCCTGACCATAAAAAGGTATATAATTACTCATTTATAATTATTTTTAGTATAAGTTATCATTTTTAGCAGATTTTATGCTGTAAAATAAGCGATAACAACAGGATATTATTATTTGAGTGGTTATTCTCAGGTAATCAACATATTAGAATCTATAGTTAATTAAAGAGAAGCGAAGAGTTATGATGCGCAGTCACTATTGCGGGCAATTAAATAAGAGTTTAGAAGGCCAAGAAGTTACTATTTGTGGTTGGGTTCACCGTCGTAGAATTCATAGCCACATATTGTTTTTTGATATAAGGGATCGTACAGGCTTAGCTCAAGTTACATTTGATCCAGATGATAGCAATATTGTATATGAAAAAGCGGATAAAGCCCGTAATGAGTATGTTGTAAAAATTACAGGAAAAATTATTCTTCGCCCTGATGGAGCAATTAATCCCAATTTAGCTTCTGGTGAAGTAGAAATTGTAGCTAATGGTAT
>JBEBWU010000329.1:0-3679 GCA_040391985.1 Entomomonas sp.
GAATGGTTAAAAGCCTTTATTAATGGTATTCGTAATATTCGTGCAGAGATGAATATTAATCCAGGTAAACCATTAGAGGTAATACTTAATCATTGTAATAGTGAAGATCAGCGTCGTTTACAAGAAAATGAAGCATTCTTAAAGAAACTAGCTAAGTTAGAAAATATTACTGCATTAGCGGCAGGTCAAGAAGCTCCACCAGCAGCCACTGCCTTAGTTGGTGATATGGAAGTGCTAGTACCTATGGCAGGACTTATTGATAAGGAAGTAGAACTAGCGCGTTTGGATAAAGAAATTCAAAAACTAACAGCAGAAGTACAACGTACTAATGGTAAGTTAGGTAACGCTAGCTTTGTGGAAAAAGCACCTGCGGATGTGATTGAAAAAGAACGCAGTAAATTGGCAGAAGCTGAGCAAGCAATAGCACGTTTAACAGAGCAACGTAAAAAAATTGTAGAGTTGTAAAAATGTTGTAAAAGTTAAGCTAGATTTATAGCGAATAAAAAAAGATCCTGTATAGTTTATATAGGATCTTTTTTTATGGGTGCAATCTTAGTTAATAACTAACAAGGACCAAGCTATGAACAAATGGCTAACTATTATCTGTTTAGGAACTCTAACCTTTTACTGTCAGGCAGAAACACAAAAGTTAAGTTCAGCGATTAAAGCAGTGACTGTTTATAATGATCGAGCAGCGATTACTCGTTATGCTGAAGTACAGTTAAGTGCAGGTGAACATGAATTAATTTTTGAAAATTTGCCAGTGCGTTTAGATGATGCTTCATTGCAAGTAGATGCAAAAGCAACCAGTCCAACGACTATTTTGGATGTGGTTACTAAACAGCAACGTCTGATTAGTAATGCTAATGAACGTTTACAACAACTTGAAAAGCAAATAGAAGCACTACAAGAGCAATTGGCTAAGTTGAATGACAGAGAGAATATTATAAAGGGTCAGTATGACTTTATTAAGCAAATGCAAAGTAGTGCCGTAGGTGCTACTGATAAAGCCAATAGACCAACCATGCAACAAATTCAGCAGATAATGGAGCTTTCTAATAGCACATTAACCCAGTTAGCAGCAGAACAACGCCAGATAACAACAGATAAAGAACAATTACAAAAGCAGTTGCAAGTGTTACAAAATGATCGTTATCCCTTACAAAGAGAAGCTAATTCACAGGTTAAAAATGTGGCTGTAAGAGTTAATTTAGC
The DNA here is from genome assembly GCA_040391985.1 of Entomomonas sp. GTDB lineage: Bacteria > Pseudomonadota > Gammaproteobacteria > Pseudomonadales > Pseudomonadaceae > Entomomonas. The sequence goes on from JBEBWU010000329.1 coordinate 1,216, forward strand.
CCAATCAGCAACTGTAAAGATAGCTTTAACCTATGTTACCTTTGGCGCTAGTTGGTATCCTATTTATGATGCACGTTTTAATAGTAAAGAACAAAATCTAGCATTAAATTATTCAGCTAATGTTGCTCAACAAACAGGGGAAGATTGGCGAAATATTAAGCTTACGTTATCAACAGCCCGTCCAGCTTTAGGAGGTAATGCCCCTTTATTAACGGAGTGGAAGCTTTTGCCTTACTCACCTGATGTATATAGAAATAGGGGGATGGCTAAAAAGGATATACAGTATGATGCGGTTATGATGCCAGAGTCTGCTATGGAAGTAGTAGCTGCTAAGCAAGTAAAGACAACAGCCTATCAGCCAGCTTTGGTACCTGTAGCAAATATAGATATGAGTGCGACTAGTACAGCCTTTACCATCGCTGAACCTACTTCATTGATAACAGGGGGAGATCAGCAAAAAGTAACAATCAATAGTATTCCTGAATTATCAACCAGTTTAACCTATCAAATAGTACCACGTTTGCAGCAAGTAGCTTATTTACAGGCAGACACAAAAAATAGTTCAACCTATCCACTATTAGCAGGGCAATTAAATATCTTTATGGATGGTCGTTTTATTGCAACAGGACAGTTAAAAACAACCATGCCTAATGAACAGTTTAAAGTTGATTTAGGTGCAGATGAAGCTATTAAAGTAACCTATAAACAACTAAAACGTTTTACTGAAAAAACTGGATTTACTAATAGTGGTGAGCGTATAACATATAATTATTTGATTACTGTGCAAAATAATAAAAATAAAGACGTTAAAGTAGATATTAAGGACCATATCCCCATGTCGCAAAATGAAAAAATAAAGGTAAAACTATTATCACCTAAAAATATTAGTCCAGATAAGGAAGGTAAGTTGAATTGGCAAATTACCCTTAAGCCTATGGAAAAACAAGAAATACCCGTTAATTTTACCATTGATTATCCAGTAGATACTCAAGTGATAGGTTTATAAAGGAGCATGATAATGAAACAATGGCTATCAGTTATTTGTTTAGGCACATTAAGTATTTATTGTTATGCTGAACAAAAGACATTAACTTCTGCGATTAAAGAGGTAACAGTTTACACAGATAGAGCAGCGATTACCCGCAAAGCAGAGATATTATTGCCTGCTGGTGAACATGAGTTATATTTTAATAATCTACCTGCTCAGTTAGATAATAATTCAGTGCAAGTAAATGCATTGAGTACAGTTCCTACTACTATTCTTGATGTAACAACTAAGCAAGAAGCTCGTTTAGAAGACGTTAATTTGCGGCTACAAAAAATAGATCAAGAAATTAAGCAATTAAATGATCAATTAAATGCCTTAGCAGATCAAGAAGCATTGTTGATAAATCAACAAGAGTTTATTAGTAAGATGCAATCGGGTGTATTAGCTCCGAGTAAAGATGCTTCTCGCCCATCAGCACAAGAGCTGCAAAATATTATGCAGTTTGCTAAAGATAATTTAGCCACTATTTTAGAAAAACAACGAACGATTGCTAAACAAAGAACGGAACTGAAGAAACAACTAAGTGTATTACAGAATGAGCGCTATCCCATTCAACAAAGAACGGGCTATCAAGTAAAAAATGTAGTGGTTCGTGTTAATTTACAACAAGCAGGTAAGGTTAATTTAGATTTAACCTATATGACTTATGGTGCCAATTGGTATCCTAATTATGATGCTCGTTTTGATAGTCGTAATAATAAGTTGTCAGTCACTTATTTAGGTGTGATTAGCCAAAGGACAGGAGAAGATTGGCAAAATGTTAAGTTAACACTTTCTACTGCAAAACCTAATTTAGGAGGAAATGCTCCAGAATTAACTTCTTGGTTAATTAATGAGGCTGAAAAAGTAAAACCATTAACAGGCCGAGTAGCTAGTACCAGTGGTTATGGTGCGACTGCCCCTGCGCCTATGGCAGTAATGAAAGAGGAAGCAGCAACAACGGCCGTTAGACAGATGGCTACAGTTGATACGGGAATGACTAGTGCATCTTTTAATATCGATAAACTTACCTCATTAGTTAGTGATGGTAGCCAGCAGAAAGTGACCATTACCGATGTTGATTTAGCGAGTAAACTGCAATATATAACAGTTCCTAAATTAGCACAGGCTGCTTATTTGCAAGCAACTAGCGTTAATGATAGTGATTTCCCCTTATTGGCAGGTAGATTAAATATCTTTATGGATAATCGTTTTATAACAACAGGTAGTTTAAAAACTATTATGCCAAAAGAAGAGTTAAAGTTAGATTTAGGTGTGGATGAAGGGATAGCAGTTACTTATAAACAGCTTAACCGTTTTACAGAAAAAACAGGTTTAACCAGTAGTTATAATAAAGTAACGTATGAATATTTGATTACCGTACAAAATAATAAGCAAACACCAGAAACTATCAAGGTAATGGACCATATCCCTATA
>JBEBWU010000330.1:0-3679 GCA_040391985.1 Entomomonas sp.
ACCGCTGATAGCCAATGGTTAACAGCTTATGGTATTGATATGACAGGCAATGAAGCAATAGAAAAAGAAGCTATCCGTTGGGCAACCTACCGTGGTTCACGCTCTGGTCGTATTGCAGCACAGTTTGCTAAGGATTATGCTGGTAGATTAAAGTCCTCTCAGTAAAACATTACAAGGCTATAAATTATTTTATAGCCTTGTCACTCTTAATGACTAAATAACAATAATCTTATGAAGTTGTAATCTTTTTACTCTTACTTCTAATAAAAGCAATAATAAAGATCATTAAGCTAAATATTATATAAATGATGCCATTCTTTTTATCAACATCATAAGGATTTGGCATTTTTGGTAAAGCTTTAGCATATCCCTCTGGTAAGTTAATTGAAGGATTATTGGGATCATATAAAATTTGCCCTGAAAATTTTTTGCCCAACATATCTTTTGCATGTGGCAAAAACTTCACCCCTGAACTCTTACCAAACACCAATAATTTTTTATTATAAGTGTTGCCATCTACCTTAAACATATACCTATAGACATAAATACTAGGAGTAACAAAGATAGCCCCCTTAACAATATGGGGACTTCGTTTCTCTATATACTCAATATTTCCTTTAGCAACACAAGGTTGCTTATTACACTGTAAAGAAAGAAGATGATACGCTTGCTTCTTTATTGGTAAATAAAGTTTCTTTGTATCATTATCAGCAATAATATATAAAGCAATACCACAAATCACTATGAAAAAACTAAAAATAAGAGCCACAGTTTTTCCTTCCACTGCATTACCTCCTATAATATAGAACTGTTAAATAGTTAATATATTTATTTTAATACTTACAATTTATATTCATTATAAACAGGATAGGCATACTGCATAATTAAGTAGGGCGTATGCTCATCTGTACAGAGGTCTAAACGTTTTTGCCATTCTTGCTTAGCTGTCTCAATCTTTTCTACAGAAAATAAGCTTTCAATAGTAGGAATTTTTATAGATTGATCAGCTTTCTCCCACATAGCATAAGCTAAATAATGCACAGGAAACAAATGATAATTTCCTAAAATCTGTTGATCTACTAATTCTGCTAATTCCTTAGCATCTTCAAAACCGCTGCTGATAGGCTTACCAAAATGGACATGCACATCGCCTTTATAGCCAGTAATACCTAACGCAATACTACGATCATCCTCACCTACCGCTTTAGTATATTTGCCCTCTGTTGCTTTAATATAAAGCTCACGTGCTTTCATTAAATCACAAGGATCATACTCATAACTAATAGAAATGGGTAATAGATTTAAACTATTAATAACATCAACAAAATTTTCTTCTTTACGGCTAATATGCAACATTTTCAATAGAGCTGAATCTGTTTCATCATTACCATCTTTTGCTCGCCCTTCTGCCTGAGCAATCCAAACAGACTCATGATCTTGTAAAATAGAATGATTAATATAAGCTGATAACTGCTGATAAGCAGCTAACTTCTCTTTGCGACCAGTTACTGAGCGTTGTACCACAAAGCTTTTATTTAAGCGCATTAAATCAGCTACATATTGTTTTTGTAGTAAATTATCACCAATAGCAATACGCGGAGTATCCATACCAATTAAATGCAATGCATAATTAGTTAATGTAGGATCCATTACAATATCACGGTGATTCGCCATATATAAATACTTATATTGCGTATCTATATTTTCTCCGCCAGAATAGGTAAGGTGTTCAATACTTGAAGAAATAGAATGCTCTACATAATCCGCTATTTTTAACTGCAAATCACGTACACTATGAATCTTTGATAAATAATTCTTTAATTTACGAGCAATAAAAGGCCTTAATAGCCACCCAAAAGAATTACTTAAATGGGGAAAACGAAACCTTAATACGGTATTAATAAACTCATTATCCTTTGATAGCCTCTCTATTACAGCAGGTACTTCATCATCATGGTAAGGACGAATGGTATTAAATTGTCCCATATTGTTCTCTACGACTCGCTATTGGTTTAATTTATTGAAGGAATAAAAAAAATTAACATTTATAATAAATTTGGATCGGTTATTATAAGACTATTTGATATTCACGCATATAGCCCATATATAATATAGATTATACCTTATATCCTAACCTTGCATTAAGGTATCTGAAATAATTTATCCTAAACGAGTGTATTATGACTTCTGCCCTAACCATCAGACAGTTAACTAAAGTCTATAACAATGGCTTTCAAGCCCTTAAAGGGATTGATTTAGATGTTGCTCAAGGTGACTTCTTTGCGCTTCTTGGCCCAAATGGTGCTGGAAAATCCACCACTATTGGCATTTTATCTTCTCTAGTTAATAAAACCAGCGGCTCTATTAAAGTTTTTGGTCATGACTATGATACTGACCTATTTAATTTAAAACGACATCTTGGTGTTGTACCACAAGAGTTTAACTTTAACCAGTTTGAGAAGTGTTTCGACGTTATTATCACTCAAGCTGGTTATTACGGTGTTCCTGCTAAAGTTGCTAAAGAACGTGCTGAGTTCTACTTTACTGAGTTGGGACTATGGGATAAAAAAGACGTTACTGTTCGCATGTTATCTGGTGGTATGAAGCGTCGCTTAATGATTGTTCGTGCACTTATTCATGAACCAAAACTACTTATTCTTGATGAACCTACTGCTGGGGTAGATATTGAGTTACGTCGTTCTATGTGGGGTTTCTTAACCAAACTCAACCAAAAACGTGGCATGACTATCATCCTCACCACTCACTACCTTGAAGAAGCTGAACAGCTCTGTCGCAATATCGCTATTATTAACCATGGTGAAATTGTCAAAAATACCAGCATGCGTTCACTACTCAGTACCCTAAGTGAGGAAACAGTGGTTTTAGACTTAGCCAAACCTTTAGTAGCCCCACCTACTTTACAAGGTTATGACTGCAAATTAGCTGATAACCAAACACTTGAAGTAGTAGTAAAGCACAATCAAGGTATCAATGATTTATTTAATCAATTAAGTATACAAGGCATTCTAGTGTCTAGTATGAGAAACAAAAGTAATCGATTAGAAGAATTATTTTTAGCCTTAGTGGAAAATAACGAGAAAGTAAAAGTATCATGAATATCCAACTAACCACCAACTTAATAGCCTTACGTACCATCGTAAGTCGTGAAATACATCGTTTTATGCGGATATGGGCGCAAACCTTGTTACCGCCAGCCATTACTATGGCTTTATACTTTATTATTTTTGGTAAACTTATTGGTAGCCGTATTGGTGATATGGGTGGTTTTGACTATATTCAGTATATAGTGCCCGGCCTTATTATGATGTCAGTAATTACTAACTCCTATAGTAATGTGGTATCCAGCTTCTTTGGTGCTAAATTCCATCGTTCTATTGAAGAACTACTTATTTCTCCTGTTTCACCTCATACCATTCTAATTGGTTATATAACAGGTGGTATTTTAAGGGGCTTGGCTGTTGGCTTTATTGTATCCATCTTGTCCATGTTTTTTACTAAATTACAAATACATCATTTAGGCATCACTATTCTAGTAGTCGTATTAACCGCTGCTGTATTCTCTTTAGCAGGTTTTATTAATGCTGTTTATGCTCGTAACTTTGATGATATTTCTATTGTTCCTACCTTTGTACTTACTCCCCTAACCTATTTAGGTGGT
>JBEBWU010000331.1:0-3664 GCA_040391985.1 Entomomonas sp.
GAAGTCTTAGATGTTCAATTAGTAATTCACATACTTCATTATTTTTAGAAATGTCATTGGGAGTGGATTCTATTTTTATTAGTACATTTCTAGAAAATTTTTCATCTGTTAATTTTTGACCTGTTTTTGGATATAGGTTTATCTTAAGGGGATAACCTGCTCCATCATATACTTTATATTCATTATTACGAATATCGGTTACTTCCATGGACTTAATAAGGCTGTCTAAATTATGATAAATAGTAATATCATTATTATCAGTTTCAATACGAATAAAAGGTGATTGCATGTGTTAAACCGCTATCTTTAGTAATTATCTATTGTGTGATTATATAATTTTTTAATCTTACCATTTTTATTTTTTAGTTTTTTTATAATTTAATGATTTTCAACCATTGTGCTGGGGATAAGCCAAAGGTTTTTTTAAAGTGGCGTATCATATGGCTTTGATCAAAGAATCCTGCATGAATTGCACTGTTTACAAAGCTTTCACCTTTTGTGAGTAACGATTTAGTAAACTCTAATCGCCTCATTGTAATATATCTGTGTGGGCTTGTTCCAAATAGTAGACGGAAGTCTCGAGATAAACTCCATTTATCTTTATTTATCTGTTGAGCTATTTCATCTAGTGTTAATGGACTAGTTATATTATCAACCATATACTGTTTGGCTAGTAGTGCACTTGTATAGTCTATAATTTTGTTGGAAGCATGAAATTTGCTAGATAGTTTATCAAGTATATTGGCTAAGTCATAAATTGTATCTTCTATTGCTAAATCTTCTTGAAGATTTATTGCTTTAATAAGGTTATATATAGCCATAAATAGTTGAGGATTTTTTGATATTCCTTCTTTAATAAAGGGTAATGGTTTGCCTTTTAATATTTGTTGTATTTGTTCGGGCTTAATATAGAGCATATGGTATTGAAAACCTAGTTCAGTACCTGCAAAACCATCATGTATTTCGTCTGGATGCAGAATCATAGCATGTCCAGGTAGGCTATGTTGAGTAGAGCCCCTATAATGAAAACTTTGTACTCCTGATAGGGTGATACCAGTTGCATAGGTATCATGTCTATGGGGGCTATAGCCACCGCCAGTAGCAAAAAAAGCTTCTATATATTCTATATTGTGACTGGTATTAGGTCTTTTTATCCATGTTTGTTTTTTCATTTCTTAAAGTTCCTAATTGACAATATATTTATAAAATTCATAGAGCATAAATATACCTGATATAAATAATAGTATACCCATCATCTTATTAAATAAATTAAAGTAATTCGGGTTGGTTATTTTATTTTTAATGATGCTTCCTATTATTAAATAAACTAAAGGTGCTCCACCACCAAATAATGAAATAATTAAGGACACTATTAGAATTTTTATACCTATAATATTAGATGCAGGAAACATGATGGTTGTGATAGGAATAACTGCTGTTATATTTTTGGGGTTTAGAAATTGCATTATTAAACCACTCCAAAAATTTAACTTAATAGTTAAGTTACTTTTATCAAAGGAAATGGTGCTTTTTAATATTTTTATGGATAAGTAAAAAATATAACAACTACCTATTAAAGAAATATAGGGTAGTAGTTTTGGAGAAATAATTAGCTCACCTAAATAGCCTAAGATAATAAATGTTATAAACATGGCTATACTTACGCCTACACAGAATTTTATAGATTGTTTAGTGTAGTTGTTTAAGCCAGCTATTAAACTGGTAATATTGACAGGGCCAGGGGTATAGGTGATGGCAAAAGCGTATATGAAAATTTCCATTATAAACCTTGTTTTTTATTGCTTGTTATTAATAAGTTTATAAAGGGCTGTTGTTTCTGTATTGTACGTTTGTGATTTATAGCTATTGATCTACATTTTTATACATCGTTGAATAACTTCACTGTACTAGTAGTACTGTCTTCAGCCATTCGCCTTGTCTAAAACTGTATAGCAACAGCTATATATTGATTTAAAAAGTTGTCCTTCAAGTTTTAAACAACATTGAAGGACAATATAGTTATTTAATGACAAAGAATATTTTCTAAAAATTGTTTTGCTCGATTTGTTGAAGGAGCATTAAAAAATTGTTCTTTGGGGCTATCTTCTAAAATTTGGCCTTGATCCATAAAGATAACGCGATTGGCTACTTTTTTAGCAAAGCCCATTTCATGGGTAACTACTAGCATGGTCATCCCTTCTTCGGCTAGTTCTACCATTACATCAAGCACTTCATTAATCATTTCTGGATCTAGAGCTGAGGTGGGTTCATCAAATAGCATACAGATAGGATCCATACATAAGGCTCTGGCAATGGCTACTCGTTGTTGTTGACCACCTGATAGTTGACTAGGGTATTTGTTAGCATGATCTTTTAGCCCTACCCTTGTTAGCAGAGAGTTTGCTTTGTTAAGTGCCTGTTGTTTAGTGCGTTTAAGTATTTTTATTTGTGGTGTAATAAGATTTTCGATAATGGTCATATGGGGGAATAGTTCAAAGTGTTGGAATACCATACCTACTTTGGAACGAAGCTTGGGTAAGTTGGTTTGAGGATCGTTAACTTTGATATTGTCGATAACTATTTCACCTGCTTGTATTTCTTCTAAGGCATTGATGGTTTTTATAAAAGTTGATTTGCCTGAACCAGAGGGACCGCAGATAACTACAACTTCACCTTTTTTAACGTCAGTTGAGCAGTCTTTGAGTACGTGAAAACTGCCATAGTATTTATTTATATTGTTAACGGTTATCATGATAGCCTCACTTTTCTACTTAAGCGTCTTACTAGTTTTGACGCAATAAAACAAATAATAAAATATACAAACCCTGCAAAGAGAATTAATTCTACTAACCTGCCATCACGATCTCCTACTTTGTAGGCTGTACTGAAAAAGTCGGATAAGCCAATGACATACACCAGTGATGTATCTTGAAACAGGATAATTGCTTGGGTTAGTAGGATTGGGATCATTTTGCGAAAGGCTTGAGGAAGTACAACTATTCGCATAGTTTGCAGTTTAGTAAAGCCTAGTGCATAGCTAGCATTAATTTGACCTTTGGGAATACTTTGAATACCTGAGCGTATAATTTCTGAATAAAAAGCGGCCTCAAAAAGAGTAAAGCCGATTAGTGCAGAAAGAAAGCGGATATCAAGTGTAGGGTCATCTAATAAGTTTCGTAGTAAACCAGGAACAATCAGATAGAACCAGAGTAGTACCATAATTAGTGGAATAGAGCGAAACAGGTTAACATAACCTTTGGCTAGTAATGCTATGCTTTTTCCTAGAAATGTTTTGCTGTCGTTTAAGCGAGCTAAAGCTAGCAGTGTTCCTAGAATAATACCTGCTACAATGGCGACACCTGTAATTTCTAAGGTAGTTATCATTCCTTTTAATAGTAGATAGCGAGCATCGTATATTACATTCCAATCAAAGTCGTACATTATTTATCTCCTGTTATAACCAGGTATTTGTAATTTTTTCTCTAGTTTATGCATTAGTAACATAACGATGATGTTGACGAGCATGTAAAGGGCTGTAATTACTATAAAGGCTTCATAAGGTTGTGCAGTGTAGTCAACGAGTTGTTGAGCTTGTCGGGATAATTCGATAAAGCCAATAGTGGTAGCTAGAGAGGAGTTTTTAAAAATATTTATAAACTCTGAG
>JBEBWU010000332.1:0-3660 GCA_040391985.1 Entomomonas sp.
TGTACCAGTACTACAAACACCCACACGATTTACTTGATTTATATTGTTAAAGAACAGATAGTTTGGTAACCAACTTATTTGCTTACCGCCTATCGAGGACGCGCATTATACGCGATCAACACAACCAGTCAATTACTTTTTTAAACTATTTTTAATTATTTTAAAAAATCCTGTATTTGCAGGACAATCAGAAAACATATTATTGCTATCTCAGGTTAGAGGTTAATATAAGAGCTATACTTTATTGATTTTGACTAGGCAAATATATGATAAGAATAGTTATGCGTAGCAAAGTTACCAATGAAACTAGAGAACAAGCTATTAAGTTGTACCAGGAGCTTATTAAAGAGACCATTAAAGAAGAAGGTTGTATTTCATACGAACTATTCTATCAATTAGATGATGAAAACTGTTTAGCTCTATTTGAGGAGTGGGAATCTAGAGAAAATCTAAAAGCACACACTAAAACTGAACACTTTTTAAGGATAGTTTCTATGCTATCTCAACTAGAGATAGAGGATCCTATTTTAATTTATAAAAAAATAGATTTTGATGATATTAATATTTAAGAATATTTTTATATTTAGATGTAATCAAAATATGTTGTTAATCCAAAACCTTAGAAATTATGTTTAAGATTATTAAATATAAAATAATATAATTTGCTTAGTTTCTAATGTTAGTCACTGTAGTCATATATAAAATGGCTATAAAAGTGTATCATTCATATATTAAATTTTAAGTCATTTATATATAAGCAATGAAAATTATTATTCTCGGAGCTGGTCAAGTAGGTGGCACACTCGCTGAACACTTAGCCAGTGAAGCAAACGATATTACTGTAGTAGATTTAGACGCTGAACGTTTACGTGATTTGGGCGATCGTTTAGATATACGCACAATTAAAGGTATGGCTTCATTCCCTACAGTATTAAGACAAGCAGGTGCAGATGATGCTGACTTATTAGTAGCTGTTACTAATACAGATGAAGTAAATATGACTGCCTGCCAAGTGGCTTATACATTATTTCATACACCTACTCGTATTGCCCGTATTCGTAACTCTGCTTATTTAAGTAGAGATGAATTATTTGCTGATGAGGCTATTCCTGTTGATGTAATAATTAGTCCTGAACAGTTAGTAACCAACTATATCAAACGACTTATTGAGTATCCCGGAGCCTTTCAAGTTATTGATTTTGCTGAAGGAAAGGCACAATTAGTGGCTGTTAAAGCTTACTATGGTGGTAACTTAATCGGTCAACAGATACAGCAAATCAAAACTCTTTTACCTAATATTGATGCTCGTATAGTAGCTATTTATAGACATGATCATCCTATTTTACCTAATGGAGAAACAATTATTGAGGTAGATGATATTGTCTTTTTTATTACTGCCAAAAATAATGTACGTTCTATTATTAATTTGTTAAGACGTGCTGAGTCTGCGAATAGACGAATTGTAATTGCAGGCGGTGGAAATATTGGTGAACGACTCGCTGAGGCTGTAGAGACACGCTACCAAGTAAAAATTATTGAACATAACGCTATACGCTGTAGAGAGCTTTCAGAGAAATTAGATACTAGTATTGTGTTACAAGGTAGCGCCTCTGATAAGGAATTACTGGTTGAAGAAAATATAGCAGAAGCTGATGTATTTTTAGCATTAACCAATGATGATGAAGCCAATATTATGTCCTCATTATTAGCTAAGCAGTTGGGTGCTAAAAAGGTGATGACTATTGTTAATAATCCTGCTTATGTAAAACTTATTCAAGCCAATACCATTGATATTGCTATTAGCCCACAAAATATTACCATTGGCAGTTTATTAACCCATGTTAGACGTGGTGACATGGTAAGTGTACACTCGTTACATCAAGGGGTTGCTGAGGCCATTGAAGCTATTGCCCACGGTGATGAAAAATCAAGTAAAGTAGTAGGTAGAACAGTTGAGCGTGTAGGATTACCGCCAGGAACAACTATTGGTGCTATTGTACGTGGTGATGAAGTAATTATTGCCCACGATGATACATTAATTCAATCAGAGGATCATATTATTTTATTTGTAGTAGATAAAAAATATATTCGTGATGTTGAGCGATTATTTGAGGTAAGTATTGGCTTTTTTTAAATAATCAAAAACTGTTTTCTTATAGTGCTACTACAAACTTTATTAAAGTACTTTTTTGTATCACCAATACCATTTAAGACTTGTTCTATCCAATCACGCCTTATCTCTCCCTCACTTAGTAGATATTCTTCATATATCTTGAGGAATATCTAACAGAGTTAATAATGCTGCAATAACAACGCCTGTTCTATCTTTACCTGAAGTACAATGAATAAATACAGGAAAGTCTATTTGGCCATTTTGAAAACACATTATTACTTCATTTAACCAACGTCGAACTTTATTATTGGATGTATCATAAACTTCCAATTGGTTATCTGTTGTTATTTGTAGCGTTTTAATATTAGCAAAATAGGGGTCTTGGCCCCTTCTTAAATTGATGATTGTTTTGGCACTTCGATTTGATCAAGATTTTCAAGGTAAATGATTTTACCACCTCTATATAAGCGTTTCGTTCTCAATAACTCTTGTTCTGCTAATAAATTAACAAACTCCCCTACATCTCTAAAATTAACACAGGTATTTTTCACTCCTTAGATCATCCCCCACTCGGCCATAGAAAATGGCTCTCCCTCACCAATAATTAAGTGATCTAATACTTTAACATCTACATACGACAGTGCATTTATTAGTTCCTTAGTTAACACTTTATCATTATTACTTGGTTCAGCAATACCTGATGGATGATTATGAGTAAAGATAACAGCTGCTGCATTAAAATGCAGACACCTTTTAATTATCTGTCTAGGGTAAACAGTTGACTCATTAATACTGCCATAAAATTGGCTCTCATAAGTTATAACTCGATACTTACTGTCTAAAAATAAACAGCCAAATACTTCATGGGGTTCACCACGTAGTTGAGCACATAGAAAATCTCTCACTACTTGAGGATTATCCATTACTGTTCCTTTTTGTAATTTTTCTGCTAAATGTCGTTTGCCCATTTCAATTACAGCTTGTAATTGTGTGAACTTTGCAACACCTAAACCAAGATGGGAGCTAAAAGATTTTAAATCTGCTTCTAATAATGCACGTAAACTACCAAACTCTGAAAGCAGTTGCCTTGCTAAATCTACAGCACTTTTACCTACCACACCTGTTCTTAAAAATATTGCCAATAACTCTGCATCTGTTAAAGAAATGGCTCCTTGAGATAATAATTTTTCCCTTGGTCTTTCCGTTGCTGGCCAATTTTTAATACTCATCTTTATGTCCTTACGGTGTTTTTGTTGTAATGGTTATAGTAAAATATTTTAATTGGATAATAATCCTTATTTACGCTAATTTTACATTAATAGACTTATTAACATTACTTTTCCTTATTTGAGAGTCCTATGACTACTGTTCGTACACGTATTGCACCATCTCCAACAGGCGATCCTCATGTAGGCACCGCTTATATTGCTCTTTTTAATCTTTGTTTTGCTCGTCAACATGGCGGAGAGTTTATTTTACGCATTGAAGATACTGATCAAGTACGCTCAACCCGTGAATCTGAACAACAAATTTTTGATGCAGTACGT
>JBEBWU010000333.1:0-3638 GCA_040391985.1 Entomomonas sp.
GAACAACTCAAAAAACCTAATACTCTCTTTGGCTTGAGCTTCTTTAATTTTAATGAAGACCTCTATAAACTTTTTGTTCGTGTAGCGAGTGAAGCCAGTCAAGATTTAACCATCAACCAAACGGGTGATAAATCAGGCACAGGCGGAGTACAGATGAGTAGCCAACTAGGCTACAACATCTTTAGCCGTGTCAATGACACTATAGGCGCCTTATCTAATGAACACCTAAAAGATTTACCATTTTTTAGAGAGCTTAATGATGTTGCTAAGCGTAGCTATGCAGTTATGCAGCGCATGTCTATTAGCAATGCACTAGGTAAAGCTTATAATAATATGGTACTAGAATGCCTATTTAAATTTGCTTTAATGCAACCCAATGAACTACTACCCTATGCAAGCGTAATCACCCTAGCTCCTTCTAATGATATGAGTTTCTATAAAAATCTTCGTTTTAGAGAAGAGTTTCTTGTTTGGGCTGAGGATGTGCGTAAATTAAATGCTGATATTGAAGCACTTTCTCAACAAAATAGAGAACTGAGTAGCAAAGGGCGCACCAATAGAGAAGAATACTTACGAGATAGGGAAACCATAAGAGCAAACCAACACCAACGTGAACAACTAAAAAGTCAGCTTGCGCTAAGAAATGCACAAAAGCCTATTCCTTTTATAGCAACGGCAGGAACCATCAATACCTCAGTAGGTACAGAGGAGTTTTTCTATCGCCAAAGTGGCCAGTACGAAGCAATGGAGCGTGCCTATGCTAGAGCGCACTCAGCACTAGAAGCTAAAAGTATGGCGAGTCGCTTTGTTAGCCGATTTACCAGTGAACTCAAAGTAAACTTTTTACCCTTAGTGGCGGTGGTATGGAATCTCTACAATACAGCGGAGGCTATTAATCAAGCCAAAAGCTATAGTAATGAAAAAGACACTCGTACTATTACCAGTAATATTGGCTATCTGGGTCAATCTGTGATGACTCTTTGGATGGGGCCAATTTGGGATCGTTATTATAAGTTGGCAAGAGGTGTGATTGATGCTGCTAATAAGCCCCTGCGTGATCAGGGCATTAAAAATCTTTTAATGCTATCTGCTAAAGATTTAAGCACTCAAAATCGTGCCTTAGCAGCTATAGCTCCTAAACTAATTGCACGGGTAGGTGTTTTAAATGGTTTATTAGCTGTGGGGGCAATAGCTGAACTTAGTTATTCTTATAAAGATTTTTATAGTATATCTGATAATTGGGATCTTGCAGGCCAAATTATTAAACATATCTCTTTGGGTGTTACTGCATTTTCGGGGTTAGCTGCAACTGGAAATGCTATTTTATTTTTATTATTTGATTGTGCATTTGTGGTAGGTGCATGGGTTACACCTGTCTTATTTGCTGCAGGTATTGTTTATTTGGTTGCAACTATCTGGATACAATACTTCCATCGAGAAGGACTAGCCTTTTGGTTAGATAAATGTATTTGGGGAACTAAATGTGAATCACAAGGTAATGATGAACAAACCCAACTTACCGAGTTAAAAGCGCTTTATAAGATTTTACTAGAGCCAGCTGTACATTTAACTTATACTCAACAATATACAGGCCCTCAATACGGTGGTAGAGGAGATATTCTATACTATAACCATAAAATTACGGGGTTCTGGCTACAGTTTGCCTTACCTGTGGAATTAAAAGATAATACTATTACCTTAAAAACTCTATTAATGAAAGATCGAATATTCTTTCGTGATGATGTACCACTAGAACAAGGCTATCAAACCTTTACGGATACCCTTGAACGCTTTGGGGTATGGAGTGATCCTAACAAAGCATTAGGTGTAGATTTACCTGTTAACCCACAGGCAACCAATGAATACCGAGTAGATACTTTTGACTATGAAGCCCATAATGATTTTAAACGTTATATCTATACCGCTTGGGTATCTTATGAACCTAATATTGATACCATTTTAGGCTTTAAACTTGAGTTTCCAATGAACTTTAACCAGCCTGCCAGCTTACTTAATGCACCAGGCATAGAAGATCAACCAGAAAATATAGATTTTAGCTATCAACAAGTATTACTGACAGGTACAATAGGAACAACACAAGCCAATAGCCAACCTAGACATCTTACGATTGATGAAGGCAAGCAGGATGGAGCAGGTTTTCATATTAATAATCCGCAATATGCCAACCAGTTAAAAACATATAGATTACTGGTAGGACAACCTATTACCGATAGGAACTGATAGTTATGCTAAAAAAATTGCTTAATCTATTTAATTATAACCAACAGTTAATAGAGAAAACTGACTGGGAAGTAACCAATGAGTCTGGTATTTTGCAATGGAGTAAAAGAGGAATTGCTAATGGGGGTAAAGACCTAAAGTTTAGAAAATATTTTTGTTATAGTTTATTTGGAATTTTTTTATTATTTATTTTATTTATGTTTTTTACAGTTTTTAAATTTAGTAATTCCTTGTTATTTCAAATAACTTTATGTGTGGGTATTGTTTTTTTCGTCATGCCACTAATAATGATAGCTTATTTTGGTATGTTTGAAGTTAAGTTTTATAGTTATCGTATTACAAAAGAAAAGATTGAGTTAGTCAGTTGGAAAGAAGATTTATTATTTGGTAAACAGGTATCCAAAGGATTACTTTGGATAGTAAGCCCATTTTTATTTATTGTATTTATAACAGAGCCTACTGCCTTATTAGTGAGTCTAGGTGGTATGGCAGGTGTTGGTATATTGGCAGGTGCTACTTTATTTTCTAAAGGCTATATTGAAAGTCACCTTAACTATCAACATATGATTACTCAGTGGGATAGCTTGCTAAAGATAGAAATAGATAATCGAGGAAAGCCAATTATATTAGTTTGGGGGAAAGACTTTTATGATAAAAAGCACGATATTAATTTATTTAATTTATTTTGTACCCAAGAGATTTTTGATGAAATAGTTAAACTAATACAACAACAGGTTAAAGAAGAAGAGTTGGAAAAAGGAATTCATTACTGTGAAACGTGGGGCTAATAAACAAATACCTTTTAGAGAGTTAAGTGATGATTAGAAAGTTACTTAATCTATTTAATTATAACCAACAGTTAATAGAGAAAATTGACTGGAAAGTCACTAACGAACCTGATGTATTGCAATGGAGTAAAAGAGGTATTGCAGATGGAGGAAAAAATCTAAAATTTAAAAAGTATTTTTGTTATACTTTTATAGGTATTTTGTTATTAGCTAATTTATTTCTTTTTGCTATACCAATTCTCACTGAAACCAATAATAGTTCTATTCTATATAAGTTAGGTTTTATTCTTCTTATAGTTTTATTCCTTAGTCCATTTGTATCTATAGCTTATTTTGGAATTTTAGAAGTAAAATATTATACCTATCGTATCACAGAAAAAGAATTAGAACTAGTTAGCTGGGAAGAAAATTTATTATTTTGTAAACAGCTAGCCAAAGGCTTACTTTTTATAATAACTCCATTTCTAGTTATCGTATTTATAACAGAACCTACTACCTTATTAGTGAGTTTAGGTGGTATGGCAGGGGTGGGTATTATCGCAGGAGCTACCTTGTTTTCTAAAGGCTATATTGAAAGTCACCTTAACTATCAACATATGATTACTCAGT
>JBEBWU010000334.1:0-3633 GCA_040391985.1 Entomomonas sp.
AAACGCTACACTCTTTCATACCCTGCAACTCTATCTTAATCTTGATGAATTAGAAGACTTAAATATAGCTATTTTCCAACTGGCCGAAGATTTTCTAGCCAAACGCGCCAACCCAGCCCTCAACCATGCGATCTACCAAGTAAAGATGCAATTCGACCGCCTTATATAAACCATTAGTAAATAATATTAGAATACAAAAAGCCCACCATTGGTGGGCTTTTTAAACATACGATAAAAACTAATTTAGTTTTTTAATAACTGCTAATTACATACATAACCAATAACACCCATAGGATGCCCGGGTGTACCATAGGGTGTCCAATGTTCTTGAGTCATCATATTAAGAAAAAACTGATAGTCTGTTGTATAACCAACCTCCCAATTAGTATCACTATATAACTGATAGCCTCGATATAGTGGTTTTGTGTTAGGAAGCTGCTGGGTAAATATATAACCTAAAATAGGCATATTATTATCATAGATTCTCCATGCTGGGTGAGTAGCAGCAAACTCTGTCAAATCAGTTGAATACGCATGCGTATTAACTACAGGATTCTGCCGCGCATGTAATGGAACACTATAAGGGCCGACTTGTTTTGTATAAAACTGTCCAATAATTCCATAAACATCGGTATATCCACCTTTCTTACGACTTCTATCATACTCTTGTTCGTTATTGGCCATTTTAAAATCTTGGGTAAGGGGATTTCGCAATGCATATAAAGGTTGCATTCCAGTACCTCTTTCACAAGCTGCCCGATTAGCTAATTCCGTTTGTACATTGCCACCTGCTGTGGTTTCAAAGTGTGCAGTCACAGCACCTATTAATCCCACAGTGTTAACATTATTCATTATAGGACTTCCACAATAAACTGTTCCACCACTACTAAGCGTTGCAGACCATTGGCTAAAATAATATGAACGTGCAATTTCAACACCATTATTACGCACTACTAATCTAAAGGGCGTGGTATCACTCCTACAATTTGAAGCACTTGTAGTCGTAGCTCCATTAAGATAAAAGATTTGCCATCTACCTGTGGATGTTTCATTTGCATATAATCCTCTGCCATAGGCAACAGGAGCTATATTGTCACCTTGTTTAATAACATTAATCTCTCCTAAATCACCTTTGATATAATTAAACTCCTGCAAACCAAATGATGGATCAACTTGCAGTGGCTCCTCACTAGCTGAAATTAAAACTCCTGTTTCTTGGGATAAACTAGCTGCTTTCGCTAATCCCGATTCAACATTTGCTGTATTACAGACTTCTGTTCCTCCATCTTCAATACAAGCTGCTTGTACTGAAAATGATAAAATACAACTTGCAACAGCAATATATAGAGATTTTTTAATACCTTTTAAATAATCTGATTTTTCCATTTTATTATCCTTTTGTTAAACTTTTATTAATATTATTCTGCTACTTCAGGTGTTAATTTATTATTTAAACAGCCCTGAACTTTCATCTTATTGGCCTTCTTTTTTCTTTTATTCTGGCTGTAACAAAAAGTTAAAAATATCTAGTTAGTTCAATAAATAAACTTTTAAAGCATAAAATAAAACTAATTTAATCTATTAATTAGTAGGACAAATACCACCTCTCCCACTGACAATTATAGATACTACGATTATCTAGTAGCCATAGTGGGTTATAAGGTTATTTGGCACGGGGTGTGAGAATAAAAATCTAACTAAGCAATTAAAATCTAAGTTAAATTTATTCATTTGATTATATATTTAACAAATCACTACTTAACTACTGACTAGCAAGGCTATAATGTATTTTTATATTTTTTAAACTATTTAGTATCCCTATATGCCCAATTTATTCAATTATTTTGCAAAAACCACAAAACAGAAAAAAAATAAATCGGCTCATGCAATAATAAAAAGGGTTCTTACACCTACTGAAACTGAAATACTCAACCAATACTCTAAACTAAAAAAGCTCTATAAAAAGGAGCCTGAGCAATATATAAATCAATTCTCAGAAGCAACCTATAACTATGCATTGCTTTTTAAAGAAGATCAAAAAAGCATTATGTTTGGGTATTTAACTGAAGCAGTTAATCTTTATGAAAACTTGCCAAGACTCTATCTAAAACATAAAAAAGCTTATGCAAATATGCTGACTAAAATAGCGGATATTATAAAATATGACAGTGAAGTGTTAGCACTCTCTTATATTGAACAAGCCATCAGCCTTTATGATAAGGTAGATATAAAATCAGCAAACTACATCAAAGCCCTTAAACTCTATAGCCAACTCTTTACACCCTCAAAAATAACAACATCCATACAACTCGGCATATTCAAAGAACTATTCGACTACGAACCTAAACAATATATTAACCAATATGCTCAAGCTTTGTATTACTATGGATTATTTACCAAAATAGACAAAACTGACCCTACTAATTTTTTAATTTATTTTAGAAAAGCGCTTGAGACTTTTAACTCATTGCCAGAACTATCAACAGAACAAAAACTAATTTATGCTGATCTTATTACTGCTATATTTAATGAATTAGATATCACTAATTTAAACAACCTACCCTATGATGAGACCTTAATCCTCTCTTACTTAACCATTGCGCTTAATCTCTATAAAGAACTACAAGTAACATCAGAAAATTATATAAAAATACTCGAGCTATATATCCCTTTTCTAGAAAAATCTAAAAACTATGATGAAGCCGCTAAACACAGTAAGGAGCTAATAGCGCTATACAGTAAAAATGGGGCAAATCCAGAGTCATCCTTTAGTCAAGATTTATATGCACTCTATTTATATAATTATTTATCTTTACTTGAGAAAACCCAAACTTTTACTGACACAGATAATGCTACTGCCAATTACTATGAAGAATTAATTGCTATTATTAAAAGGTATCTAGCAACAGATAATAAAACTTTTCTTGCATCACAATATGAAAGAATATTAAGTGACTATATTAACTTCTTACTAAAAAACAAACGTCTAATAAAAGCTAAAATCTACAACACTGAACTACTCAAATACTATGTTAAAAACATAGCACAACATAATGAATACTCATCCCTCTACAACTATGAAAAGACGCTAAAAAATCATGCTTATATTCTAGAGAAATTAAAATGTACAGATGAAGGTATTACAATATTTAAAGAAGCCCTCGCTATCTATAAAAATATCTTAAGCAATTTTGAACAATTTATTGATAAAAATTACAATCTTATTGCTTCTACCTCCATTAATCGAGCCACCTATACAAAATCAGAAAAAATGCAACTCGATAAAATGTGTGACTACCTAGTAGCAAAAATTATAAATTACCTGCAAAAAGCAAATAGGATAGAAGAAACAAAACAGTATCAACGACAACAAAAATTACCTTTAGACCATAAAATAACTCATATCGCGATGTTCATTTTATGTATTGTTTGGTTCTCAACGCTTTTATTCCAAGAAACCTTTTACCAACCAATTGCCTATTACCTTCTAGGCAAACCATCTACAGCTATCATAACAGACCCAGGCATTGTTAACACTGAAAGGCGATGGGGACGAGGTATTGGTTTTTATACATATTATGAATACCATAATGTAGGTATTCGCTTCCAACTACCTAAGCAACAAATAAATAC
>JBEBWU010000335.1:0-3626 GCA_040391985.1 Entomomonas sp.
AATGAATGAAGCCATGCTTACTCACCGTTATGATTTACAGCTAGTACTTTATCAGCTAGCCCTACACCGTCAGCTTAAAGCTCGTTTAGCTAATTACAACTATGAGCAACATACAGGTGGTGTACTCTATTTATTTTTGCGAGGCTATCAAAGTGAAACGGGCGGCGTATTTTATGAACGTGTACCTTTTGAACTGATTGATAAATTAGATAATCTTTTTACCAATAAAGCTAAGGAGCACGCATGAACCCATTGCTGCCAATTAGCCCACAACAGCTAGAACAAACTGAACAATGGTTAACTTTACGGCCATTAACTTCTACTACAGATATGCTAGTGGTATTACAGCTATGGGTAACCGCAGGTTGGCTTCGCCCATTAGATCATGCTTTTGCAGCATTCTTAGCAGAACAATCAGCAAATACTGAACCTAGTGTATTATTAGCTGCTGCATTAACCAGTTATCAATTAAGTCATGGTCATGTTTGTTTAGATTTAGCATTAACTTTACAACATCCAGAATTATCTTTATCTCTTAGTTATACTCATCAACAACAACCTTGGTATCCAGTTCAATTATTAGCACAACTTAATCTCGTTGATTGGCAACAAGCCATTATCAATAGTAATTTAACTTCACAAGGTGAAAACCAAACTCCCATGGTTTGGCAACAAGGTAGACTCTATTTATGGCGCTATTGGTACTATGAAAAATTATTAACTACTCATATTAACCAACGCTTAAATACCCAATTAGCTATACCTGATGATTTATCAGCTAGATTAAATGAACTTTTTAAAGATAATAACGAATCCCCCGATTGGCAAAAAATAGCTTGTGCTATTGCTACTCGAACAGCCTTTAGCATTATTACAGGAGGACCAGGTACAGGCAAAACAACTACCGTTATTCGCCTATTGGCATTACTGCAATCTCCTGCGGTTAAAGCAGATAAACCACTGAATATCCAACTAGCTGCCCCCACAGGCAAAGCAGCAGCACGCTTAACTGAATCTATTGGTAAACAAGTCGCCTCATTAATGATTGATGAGGATGTAAGAGACTATATTCCAGTAACTGTAAGCACCTTACATCGTCTATTAGGTAGTCGCCCTGATACTCGCCATTTTATACATAATAAAACCAATCCATTGGCTTTAGATATTCTTATTATTGATGAAGCTTCTATGATTGATTTAGAACTATTTGCTCATCTATTAGAAGCATTACCTACCCATGCTCGACTCATTTTATTAGGTGACAAAGACCAATTAGCCTCAGTAGAAGCAGGCGCGGTATTAGGTGATTTATGCCGCAATGCAGAATTAGGCTTATACAGCCCACAAACACTTAACTGGCTAACTGAAATAACAGGTGAACAATTAACTAATACCCATTTACAACTAGGTAGTAATGAACAAAATCCATTAGCACAACAAACTGTTATGTTACGCCATTCTCGACGTTTTGCTAGCAGCAGTGGCATTGGTCAATTAGCTAAATGGGTAAATGCAGGCAATATTAAACAAGCACGCCAGCTTTTAAAGCAAACACTTCCTGACTTAGGGAGTCTGACTATCAACCAAGTCAAAGACTCTAACTTTGAAAAATTTATTCTAACAGGAAGCGAAAAGCACGATGGTTATAGCCATTATTTAACCGTTTTAAAAAATCAAAGACCAGATGTAACTATTCCAGCCTATGACCCTGCATGGAAAAAATGGGCTAACCAAGTATTAACCGCTTTTAATCAATTTCAATTATTAGCTGTATTGCGTGAAGGGCAATGGGGCATTAATTAATTAAATAAAACTATTGCTTATATGTTGTATCGCCATGGTTATATTTCTCATTTTGATGGCTGGTACGAAGGTCGCCCCGTTCTAATGACCCATAACGACTATGCGCTAGGGCTAATGAATGGAGACATCGGTATTACCCTTGCTTTTCCTGTAGAAAATGCACCTGAGCAAACGGTATTAAAAGTAGTATTTCCCTACAATGATGGGACTCAAAATTTACGAGAAGTATTACCTAGCCGTTTAAGTTCAGCAGAAACTGTTTTTGCCATGACAGTACATAAATCACAAGGTTCAGAGTTTTCTCACACCGCACTAATACTACCAGACCAACTTAACCCCGTATTAAGCCGAGAACTACTTTATACCGCCATCACCCGCGCTCGCCATAAATTTACTTTAATTGAAAGCGAACAACGTATTTTTGATGAAACTATTAACAGACAAACCGTTCGGTTAAGTGGCTTAAAGTTCTAGATATTACTACTATTTGATTATATTGCTCTTTTGAAGTAAATTACAAAGATAATTATCAGGAGAGGCTACAATGGAATTTGAAGAAAGAATTGCCTTTTTGGCAAAAAAAGTACAACAACAAGCTGAATCTATCTTAACAGAAGAGGCAACTAAAACAGCCTTTGTAATGCCTTTTATCCAATCTGTACTAGGCTATGATGTTTTCAATCCAATGGAAGTAATTCCAGAATTTACCGCAGATGTTGGTACAAAAAAAGGGGAGAAAGTTGATTATGCAATTGTCCATAATGGCGATGTTCAAATACTAATCGAAGCTAAAAAAATAGGCGAAAATCTTAATATAAAATGTGCGTCTCAATTATATAGGTATTTTTCAGTCACCACAGCTAAGATTGCTGTTTTAACCAATGGTCAAACTTATAAGTTCTTCACTGACCTCGATGCTCCTAATAAAATGGACGAAAAGCCTTTTCTTGAACTTGATATTTTAGATATTGATGATCATCTCTTACCTGAGCTTAGAAAAATAACAAAACCAAATTTTGATGTAGAATCTATTATCAATGCTGCAAGTGAACTTAAATACGTCAGCCAAATTAAAAAGCTAATTTCCATGCAGTTTTCAGATCCTGATGAAGACTTTATCAAATTTTTTGTTTCTAAAGTATATGATGGGGTAATCACTCAAAGAGTTAGAGAGCAATTCACTCCTTTAACCAAAAAAGCGTTAAGCCAATTCTTAAACGATAAAATCAACGACAGGTTAAAGTCTGCAATCACTGGTAATATAACAGTAATTACAGAAACTGAAAATAAAAGTAATGAGCAACAACAAGAAGAAAATGACGATGGCATAGTTACTACTATTGAAGAAATTGAAGGTTTCAATATTGTAAAAGCAATCGTACGAGAAGTAGTTGAAGCAAAAAGAATAGTTGGTAGAGATACCAAAAGTTACTTTGGTGTTCTATTAGACGACAATAACAGAAAACCCATTTGCAGATTACACTTTAATCGCTCACAAAAATATATTGGTATTTTCGATGAAAATAAAATTGAAACTCGTCAACCAATAGAATCTCTAGACAATATTTTTAATTTTGCTGAACAACTAAAGAAAATAGCACTTTCATATAATTAAGACTAGAAAGAGCAGAAACTAAAAAATAAGTTTCTGCTTTAAGGTATAGATTTATCATTATTTTTTAGTCTTTATTTTTGACAATACTTCAGTATTAAAAGGCTGTTTTAACTCTTCAATATTATTTATTTTTTGCTGCTTTTCAGTAGGTAACTTTAAAAAATAGTACTGGTATCTAGCTAACATTTTTTGATCTGCTAATAAATTA
>JBEBWU010000336.1:0-3623 GCA_040391985.1 Entomomonas sp.
CTCCTGACTTTTTTCTGAAGCCCCACTCAAAAGAGCAGTTTCCAGCCAAATAATAAACAATTCTTTTATTTCATCCAGAGCATCTTCAAGAAGATCGTTCTCTTTAAACTTCAAATGAATTAAATCATCATCCGGTAGCTCGTCTTTGCTTGCAATAAAAGGACTATATCTTTTAGCCAGCGTGAGTTCAGGAAGGTTAAGTAAACAGTTTGCTAATTTAGACATAATTATCTCCAATAAAAAAATGGAGAAATCACCCCCATTGGGAGTAATCTCCCCAATGGGTTAATATTTAATTGACCAGTAATAATTACTGAGTTGAATTATTCGCTAGATAATCCCTCACTTTTTGAGTTATATCCAGTGCATAATAAGTTCCCACCCATTCATTGCGAAAAGTGGCATATATCCAGCTTTCAAGAACAGGATCATAAATTCTATAGATTCTAAGGTGAGTAGACCCTCAAAGCTTGCTGAAGATATTTCAGCATTATAATTTGCAGAGAGTAAATCAGGATCTTGCTGAATAAGTGCTTTAGCTTTTTCAAGAAGTCGATTGCTAAAACAGACTGTTAAATCTTTTGTTGTAAAATCATATCCATCTGATGGAAGCATCTTGGCTAATTCAGACTCATTAAAATAAAGCTCAATAGTATCGTCAGGTAAAGGATCATTCATAATAGATACCACCATTAAAATAAAATTAAGAGGAAGTACCCATCCCTTGAGGAAAAGTACTTCCCCTTTGGGCTATTAAAAAGCTTATCGAATTAAGCTAAAAATAACTAATCATAAGCATATTAAGATGGCACAGTGATGCGATTTCATCACCATTTAGGTAATTCACCATCCAAATTATCAATTAACAACACGATAGCAGGACATTTACATCTAATTTCATCCCCCCAGGATTGGTTGTAAGTTGATAATCGTTCCATAATGGCATCGAAATGTTCATTCTTATCCATATTCATAAGAAAGGTTTTTGTATAACTTATGCGGTTGTAAGGTATTTCAACAATAGACTTATCAATCGAGCGTAATTGCTCAATTTCTTTTGTCTCCATATACAACGTGAAATAAAAGCTAGGAAATATCTGAATCTTTAAAGCATCACCAACGTTCACAATAAAGTCGGCTAATCTTTTCAGAGCCTTTTTATCAGGATTGGTGTATTTAAAACCATCAAAAGTAATACTAAAAGAACTTAAGTTAGGTCTATTCACATCATAATGAATATGATAATTAAGCATTTCTCGAATATATTTACGATAGGCAGTATCAACTAAATTTAGCTCTAAATAAGATTTAGTTTTTTCCACCATAAACCCATTTAGACTACTGGCTAGTTCTGCTGTGCAGGTGTATTCCCATTGCTGCACAAGAACTAAAAAACTATCGTCATCAACAAAACAATCAGGGTCATTTTCAATCAAGAAAGGATACAGTCTAGCCGCTAATCTTGCGCCTTTGATTTGGCATAAAGCTTCTATTAAAGAATGACTCATAAATATTTGCTCCAAAATTTAAATGAAAAAATTAGGGAACATTCCCCATAAGGGAAATTGTTCCCTTGTGGGTTATGAAGGTTTTAACAACCTTCAGGTAATTGATAAATAATTAATCAGTATACTTACTAAACTTCTCTTTCAGTTCTGGAATATCTTTAAGTGCTTTAGGTTCCCAGTGGAAATCTAACTCAACTCCAGCCATAAATCCGAAAGGCGTTTGAACCCTCGTTTCTAACAGCTCAACTGTTGAGATATAACCAAGTTCAGGTGAACCAAAACCTAAATCGGCAACACCAAAAAACTGTAATTGTTCAGGTTCCTTATCTCTTTCAGTAATCCACCAGTCACAACCGCCAATAAAATAATGAAGATAGGCAATAGCATCTCCTGCATTTGAAGTAGGATTATCTAATTCGTCATCATCTTCACTTTCCTCTGGCTCTGTATCATACGTTTTAGGCATCTTTTCAAAGATTTCTTTAAAACTTTGTAATACACCAATATAGTGAGCACGAGTGGACATCCAATCAGGATGTTCTGAATCAAAAATATGATCTATAACGACCTTTAACTGTAACTCAGGAAAAAATGGTTTAACGGCTTCAACTAACTCTGAAACACTAGGTTCATTTAACATGGAATACTCCTTTTGATTAATTCAAGGAGCATTACCCGTGTCGGGGACGATGCCCCTTGGTGGGTGAAAAAACTTAAAATTTAAAATGAATGGTTAGTCGTAGATTGGTAGCCCTTTAAGCTCATTAGCTTCAGGGTCAAACACGACTATCCGTGTATTGGCTGTAGCAGCCAAATGTAGAACTTCAACAAAACACTCAGGCAAACCGGCTAAAAGCTGCTTTTGCTTTAGTATCTGAAGAGTTAAATCAAATTGATACCTTAGAGAATCATCACTCCAGGG
Source organism: Entomomonas sp. (assembly GCA_040391985.1). Lineage (GTDB taxonomy): Bacteria > Pseudomonadota > Gammaproteobacteria > Pseudomonadales > Pseudomonadaceae > Entomomonas. The sequence continues at coordinate 2,431 of JBEBWU010000336.1, forward strand.
GATCGCTAGTAACTTCACGCCTAAACAACGCCCATTAACTGCTGGATAAGAAAACAACTTAAACATCAAACAGTCATAATCTTTATCAGTTTGAAGAGCATCATATAATTGAGTTATTGCTACTTTCGTTAAATGCTTTGAACTAATTTCCCGGTATTGCGGATATTGCCCAAATGGATTAATTACATTGGATTGAGACATAACTTATCCTCGAATAAACGAAATAAGGATTTATATAAGGGATTCATAAAGAATTACTTTGAATAGACGCACCCTGTCGCAAAGCGACTGCCCGTAATCGGGTGTTGAACCGGACAAACCAGCTTAAAAAGCCGCAGTATTGAAGGTTATTACTGCCTGACAATGTTGCTAGCCACGCTAGCTAAACATGTATGAAATAATGCAGATTGTTTACCTAAAATGCTTGTTGAAATATGAAACTGTTAAGGTTTTTTTCAAAAAAAACCAGTGCTATAACGCACTGGCTCTTAGAGTAATACCGATTAATTTAAGCTAATTGATTAACTATAAACTGTTTCGCCATTACCCCAATTTTCAAATTCAAGATAAGTATTGGTAAAGGTTCCTGTTAATGCATGACTGCTTATTTCTACCCGAAATTTAAAACTATCAATGTTGTGATTTTGCTCAAATATTGCTTGAGCTTGCTCCTCATTGGGTTGATAAGTTAGGTTGTATTCGTATCCAGAAGATAACGATATTGTTTTTTGGTTAAAAATAACTGGTCAAACTTTCTTTAGCATAATTGTAGCCAATAAAGCCACCACAAGAATCACTATCCTCAATCTCAATAAGCTCTTTTTCAGAAGATAATTGATAAATATCTTTACAAAGGATATACACCTCACCATTACAGTAATTAGAATATTCTTCAAAGTAGCCTTTGAGCCGATCCATCATTAGTTCTTTATTATTTCCGCATTCTTCGATGAACAATGCTGAAGGTATAAAAATACCACTGATTCCAGTATCCCAAGGGCATGTATAGATTTCTTTTCTTGAATTCACAAGATAATGAAACTCATAAGAGTGGCGATAGGTAGCGACCAAGAAGTAAGGGGTTCCTGTTTCATCCAATTCCTCAATTCTTTCATCAAGATTTTCAGAATGATGATTAACTAGCTCACCCACATCCTGATCACCCCAATAATCATCACAATAACAGTCATGCT
>JBEBWU010000337.1:0-3600 GCA_040391985.1 Entomomonas sp.
CTCCAACACCATGCGATGCAAGCCATTATTTACCTGGTTAGTGGTTAACTCTTTAATACCTGTTAACCAAATACGTTTCGCTACCTGCTCACTTTTCTGATCACGGTAATATTTCTCATACCACGCGGGATAAGTGGCGCGTATCGTGGTAAAAACTTTATTAACATTTATCATCGCTTGTTGGCTCTCTACTGTTTCACTCTGATAACCAACTAAGATCGGTGGCTGTTGAGCTGATACTTCCAGTGGCTTTTTGAGCAGATCGCTTAGTTTTTCCATAATACTTTTCTCGGTTTAAGGCATATTGGTAAGATTGTGCTAAAGCGTGATACCACTGTTGTTGCGTTTTTTTAATATCAGGTTTGGTACACCAAAAACACACAAATTCTTGTAGAACTGATTGCGGAATTTGTTGTTGCTCAAGGGTTACTCCTAGTTTTATCAGATAATCAGAAAAATCTTCGGTTGGCTGCCAATCTTCAAACATGGTAAAAGTTTGATCACTTTGTTTTTCTAAATTACTCTTAGAGAGAGTATTTATTTCTGTATCTTTTTCTTTATCTGTATCTTTCTCTTGTTGTTCAACTGCGTTCGTTTGTTTTACTGATTGTTGTTTTTTACTGGCTCGCCAAGCTTTTGCTCTTTCAGCAGAACCATCTTCTTTCAATGGCTGACGTTTACTCCAACCTATTAACTTATTGCCTTTTAATAGTCTCCCCTGCATCGCTGTAAGAATTGCTTTTATTTCATCTGGTTTTATATCTAAAGCACTGGCTAAATCTTCTTCATTTATTTGTACAGTGCCTCGCTCTTCTGACAGAGAAGCCACAACTAATAAATGAATATAGGTTGCCATAACTGCAGCAATTGGTTGTTTAGAAAGCCTACTAACAGTACGCCACTTAGGATCATTGGGCATATCATGCCAGAGCCTTAACCATTGATTTGCCATTTAACACCTCTTAATTATTAACTTACCTATAAATTATTTACTTTTTATCTATTTACCTATATAAAATATAGGTAAACAAGACAAACGAATTCACAACCCAAATGAATTGATATACAAACATATTAATGATTAGAATAAGATTTAAAATATCCCTTTAAATCGGAATGCCTATATTATAATTATAGGTAAACAGATATGCAACTATTTTTTATCATTTAATTTTGTTTTATTAATGTTAAAATAACCCCTCTTACCCTTAATAAGGGATGATTAATATGAAAAACTGGTTAACTATTTTGCTACTTAGTTTTTCCTCTATAAGCTTTGCAGCTAATAATATTACTCATCTATTAGCTGAAGGAAAAAAAGCCTATTTAGCTAAAAATTATTCAAAAGCATACCAATACTTTTTACTGGCTGCCGATGAAAATAATGCTATAGCTCAAACGATGGTAGGTAGCTATTACCGAAAAGGTCTTTATGTTGAGCAAGACTATAATCAAGCATTAGATTATTTTTTAAAAGCCGCAAAACAAGGGTTTGCCTCCGCTCAAAATAATGTGGGATATCTTTATTTAAACGGTTTGGGCACGAAGGTCAATTATAAAAAAGCATTTTATTGGTATTGCAAAGCGGCAAAGCAGAACCATATAGAAGCACAACATTATATGGGCTATTTCTATTTAAAAGGACTAGGAATTAACCAAAATTATACAGAAGCTTTTCAATGGTTTTTAGAAGCCGCAGAACGTGATAACCCTGTAGCTCAATATCATGTAGGTTTAATGTATAAGAATGGTCAAGGTGTTACTAAGGATAAAGATAAGGCAATAAAATGGCTACAAAAAGCTGCAGACAACCAACATGAACAAGCAATGTTGACCTTGAAAACACTTTAAGCTTTGAAAATGATTATGTTTTTAATAAATCATGTAAATATTTTAAATTATTATTATTAAAAGTTTATTTATCATTTAAATGTTAGTAACAGCTGAAAGAAGCTGAATATCAATTCTCATTAGTTGATTTAATAAAGTTATTAATCCCCTGTCTAACAATACGTTCCATAAATGCTATACCTAATTGCTGTGCCTCAGTAAATGAATCTTTATCACTCCCTTGTAGAGGCGGTATTGCTTCCATAATAAGACTCACATTGCCATTATCATTGTCAACAATTCTTATGGTTACTTCTGCCATGATAATTATCCCCTTAACAATTTTTTGATTATTTTTAAATTTTGTGGTGTGATTATAATTTTTATATCTATAAATAAAACTGATCTTAGCTAATATTTTATTAGATTATTAAAAGATATAAATATTTATTAAAGAGAATAACATTTTGCCACTGCTTGATAAGCAGCTTGATATATATTAGGACGAAAAACAGTTTGATAAATTCGTGTTACTTCTTGCCAGTCTTGACGTTCAATTGCCGCATAGAGATAAACATCTGCTGTTTCATATTCCCCAACTAAGCCATTAATTGCGTGTGCAGCTACTTCTAACTCATAATCTTTACCAGTAACTAATTGGCAACTACAAGTTGTTAACAGATTTTTGACCTGCTCAGTAATATAGTTATCTAAAGTATTTTCTGATGGTAAAACTAATTCATAGCTTATTTGTCCATTTAGCATACTTATTTACTCCCAATGAGATCATTGAGAGTAATTATATAAGGAAACATTAATAATGTAAATAGGAATACCTATATAAATATAGGCATTATTTTAATCTATTAAAGCAATACGGAATACCAGAATACACGGCCTAATACTTTAATATCTTTAAGGTCATAGGTTTCATCTTCATATTCTTCACGATTAAAAGAACGAACACGCACTTGACCATTAGCTAATCGATAAAGCAATTTAACCCGTAGTAGTTCATCATCAATAGCAATTGCATAAATTTTGCCATCAACTATTGCTGTATTTTCTGTATCAACCCCTACAGTAGCTCCATCTAAGATAACAGGTTCCATACTATTACCTTTTACCGTCACACAAACTATTTTATTGGGGTTAATTCCTTTATTACGAAGTGTACTTTTACCAAACCGCAGTTTAGTTCTCGTATGACTTTCTGTAATCGCAAACTTACCTGATCCTGCTGCAAGCTCTACCTCTTTCAGGAATGGAACTTCTGTTTCATCATCTTCCAGCGGTGTATTATCATCCCAAGCTTCTATAGGTAACATCTCTGGATGAGTTAACAGTTGAGGGTCTGTAGTGTTTTCTTCTTGGCTAGTATGATAATAACGCCCTTGTTTCTCAGCAGTCTTTATAACTGTAGCAGGGTTAACCATATTATCTTGGCCAGACTCTAACCAAAAAGCATCTACGCCACAAGCTCTCGCTATGGAAGCAATATAAGAGGTAGACTGTGACTTACCTGTTTCTAGTTCAGAAAGCGAAGGTTGTGTAATACCAATTTTATCAGCTAATTCCTTTTGGCTTAAATTGGCGTGTTTACGTGCTTGTTTAATACGATCTTTAAGTTGCATCATAACCTTTTCCTATTTTAAGTAGGAATACCATCAGGTGAAATATAAACATAGCTATTTTATAGGTTAAAATAGTCAGGATTCCATATTATAATAGTATATCTATATTCAAATGTCACGTATTTTCATAAGTATA
>JBEBWU010000338.1:0-3595 GCA_040391985.1 Entomomonas sp.
ACTGCTTAGCAGTTCTTTGTTGATAACTCTACTATGCCCCTACTCGCCAACCACCATTAACAGGAATAATAACACCCGTCACAAAGGCCGCTGCTTCAGAGGCTAACCAACAAGCCGTACTAGCAATATCATTGGGGACACCATTACAGCCTATAGCTGTTCCTGTAGCAAAGACTTGTTTAACCTCACTCGACAACCCCTTTTCACCAAAGAAATTAGTGGTATCAACAAAACCTGGCGCAATAGCATTTACGGTAATGCTCCACATTCCTAATTCACGCGCCAAACTAACCGTTAAACCGTGAATACCTGCTTTGGCTGCTGCATATGCAATAGCACCAGGATAGATACTACCCTCCTGCGCTGCTATGGAACTAATATTGATGACTCTTGCTCCCTTTGTAAAATAAGGAACTAACGCCATCGTCATTAAGAAGCTACTGGTCAAATTGCCAGCTAATGTCTCTTGCCATAACTGTTCTGCTTGCTCCAGTGGTGTTTCCACATTAACATGCCTTGTGGAACCTGCATTATTAATCAAAACATCAACTGTATCAAATTGCTGACTGATATATTGCACTACCTTAATCACCTCTGCTAGCTGACTTAAATCAGCACAATAGCCAATTATTCTATTGGGGTATCTTTGTTGTAATTCTGCTAAGGCTTGCTCCATAACTGCCTTATTACGAGCGATAATAATTACTTGATATCCTTCTGCTAGTAATTGTTTACTAATAGCCAAACCAATGCCTCTAGAACCACCCGTTACTATTGCCTTTTTATTATTAGTTTGTTTGCTCATAAATTTCTCCAACTATTCGATATTTGTTATTTGCTGAGTAAATTTATTGTTGCGCTTAAGCATTAATATGTAAAATACTATAATTATTAGCTATTAATATATAAAACATATCAATGCTCAATTTACGCCAGTTTAAACAATTTATCGTACTTGCCGAAGAGTTAAACTTTAATCGCGCCGCCAAACGCTTGCATATGAGCCAACCTCCTTTGAGCGCGGCCATTCAAAAGTTAGAACAAGAATTACAAGTGAGCTTGCTAGAACGCAATACCCGTACTGTTAAACTAACTACTGCGGGCGAAACTTTTTTATTAGAAGCAAGACGTACTATTGCTCAATTTGATAGAACACTCAATCTCACCCAACAAGTAGCGGCTGGTTATACTGCTTCGCTTCGTCTAACCTTTGTAGACAGTACCCTTAACACTTTATTGCCTACTCTATTAAGATTAATTAAGGTAAAATTTAAGCAACTAAATATTCAATTACAAGAATTAACGACTAATGAACAACTGATAGCCTTACAACAAGATCAGGCTGATTTAGGAATTATAGTGCTACCTATCAATCCACAAACTGAACTGACTTACATACCTTTATTAGAAGATTGTATGGTAGCTGCTGTAGCAGCAAACCACCCTTTAGCTACTAGGCAAACTATTAACCTCAATGAACTAGCCACAGAACCATGGATATTATTTTCACAAACTTATGGGCATGGATTATATAGCTTAATTATCAAAGCCTGTGCTACTGCTGGCTTTATCCCACAAGTAAGCCAAACGACTAAACAAATCCATACCACTTGTAGTTTAGTGGCAGGTGGTTTAGGGGTTTCCCTCATACCAAAACCCTATACCACGCTACAACACGCTGGCGTTAAATTTATAGAAGTAGTTGGCACTGGCACGCCTATTCCTTATAATCTAGCAATTGCTTATAAAACTTTAACTCCCTTACAGCAAATGTTTATTGAAACAGCCCAACAAGCTGTGCAACTACTTGCTGAAAATAGTGTGAGCAGAGATTCCTAAAATGCAAAAAGCTTATTTGCCAGATCCCAATAACAAGCCTATCCCTCTTTTTTGGCGTCACGCTGAGTTGCCATTTTTAGAAGTGCGTGCTGTTAATGATGGAAGAAAAGCTTGTTATCAGCCGCATATTCACAATACTTTTTCAATTGGTGCTATTACAGCAGGAACTAGCAGTTATTTTGATGGCACTATTAATCATCAAACCAGAGCTGGAACTGTTGTATTAATTAATCCTGATACAGTACATGCCTGTAATCCAATCGATGATCAAGCATGGTCTTACCTTATGTATTATGTGGATGTTGTTTGGTTAACTAATTTGCAACAAGAATTGGCAATAAGTGATGGACATTTTTATCCTTTCCCACAAACCATTACCCACAACATTGCTATTTATAAAGGGTTAAACGAGCTTTATACAACACTCTCTAATCCAGAATATGAAATATTGTATAAACAATTAGCAGCTATTGATTTCTTTTCATTACTACAACAACAAATCACCCCTGTTGCTATAACAGATAAACTGCCCTTGCCTCATGACAAGTTACAACAAGTAGCTGATTATATTTCTGCACACTGTACAGAATCCCTCTATTTAGATGATCTTTGTGAACAGGTTAAGCTTTCACCTTATTATCTTATTCGTAGTTTTAAAAAATATTATGGCATTACCCCCCATGATTATTTAATTAACCGCCGCATTCAATATGGACAAAATTTATTAAGACAGGGTAGTAATATTATTGATGCCGCTATGGCCAGTGGCTTTTCTGATCAAGCACACTTTCAACGTACCTTTAAAAAACTATTATCGGCTACACCAAAACAATATCAAGCCTAACTTAGATAGCTAAAAAGATAGCACTGGCTATCAATAACAATGCCATTAGCTGATTAAAACGTTTTAAATAATTGGGCTTTTGTAAAAAATGCTGTAGAAAAATACCCGCATAAGCCCAACAACCTACAGATAAAAAACAGATAACCCAATAGATAGCAGCAAATTGCCAAACTAACAATGTATTACCTTGCATTGTATATGCACCAATACCTGCCACTGAACAAAGCCATGCCTTAGGATTAAGCCATTGCATTAATGCACCATATAAAAAAGGCCTATTACTATTGCGTTGTTTATTTGTTTGTAATTGTCCATTATCAGTAAAAAACTTATAGGCTAGAAAAAGTAAAAATGCGATACCTGCCCATTGAATAATAGTAATAAGTAATGGATAAAGCTCTAAAATATGATGTAAACCTAAACCTATTAAAAGTAATAACAAGGTGTAGCCTGTAGCCTGCCCTGTTACATAAATAGCAGAAATTTTAACACCATATTGAGTGCCATAACTTAACGCCACTACGTTAACAGGACCTGGTGTTATAGAAGTTACTAAAGCATAAACTGCCATGGATAAAAATAAACTGATGGTCATTTCAATACATACTCCAATTATTGCCACAAAACAATAACAAAGCATGTTCAATGAGTATTGAAAAAAATTGCTGTCTAATAACTAACCAGCTTTAAGATGTTTTATAGGTCTTTATAAAATCATAAAGTAATTTTATGTGATGACTAATTTGTTCAAGCGTTAAATGACCATAGCCTAATAATAGTTTATCTGTATATGGTGCTTTTTCTAAACTATAATCATTAACTGTAGCAATTCTTATGCCCTTACTAGCAGCCTGTTGAGTAAAGTCATCCTTAAACTGTTTGCCCTGTATTTGAACTACTAAATGTAAACCT
>JBEBWU010000339.1:0-3585 GCA_040391985.1 Entomomonas sp.
TGTTTGAATTCTTTTGAAATGTCAGTTGCTAATTCAATTTTATTATGATTTTTTAAATTATTTTAAAGATCGCTTACAACTGATATTAATGCCAATTTGGAAAAAATATCGTTATTACGCTTTTTATCAATCAGGTGCAATGGATGTTTTTTCAGCTAAGTTATTTTCATTAATAGGCCTAGGACACGATGCTTTAAGAAAGTCAGATAATTTAAATTGGAAACGATTATTACCTTATTTGGGAATGATTAGTTTACGTGCCCATTCAGCAGTATTAGTTGAGGCAGTATTACGTTATTACTTTAAGCATTCTGATATTTTTGTAGAGCAATGTATTGAACGTAGAGTAAGCATTGCAGAGGATCAACTAAATCGCTTGGGTTTAAGTAACAGTGTTATGGGAGATACCCTCGTAATAGGTACTGAGGTACGTGATAGAGGCGGTAAGTTTCGAATTCATATTTTGAAATTAACATGGGAACGTTTCCATCAGTTTTTACCTATTTATAAAGAGTATGGTCAATTGAGCACGCTAGTCGGCTTTATATTGAGAGATCCTTTAGATTACGACATTAAGTTGCAATTATTAAAGGATGAAATAAGAGATTTAACAATAGGAGATGAGAGTGAGTGTCTCCTAGGTTGGACAAGTTGGCTAGGCAAAGAAATGGCTGATGGCGAAATTTTATTAAAGAACCAAATGTAAAAAGGGATTATTGATGATTAATATCGATTTGCAACAGTTAATCCAGGCATTAGATGCTCAAACTAGAAAAGAACTTGAAAAAGCTGCTGAGGGTTGTGTAGTACGTGGGGGAAGCAAGGTATTAATAGAAGACATGTTGCTTAGCATGTTAGCTACACCTGAAAGTTTACTTAACAAAGCGATCATAGATGCTGAGATTGAATTAGGTGAATTACTCTCTGTATTGCAGCCTCGAGCTGAATCAAGTGAAACACAAAATCCAGTATTCTCAGTTGAGTTAGTACAATGGCTACAAGATGCTTTACTGTTAGCTAATTTAGAATTAGAAAGAAACTATGTAGATCAGGCCGCACTTATTTTGGCATTCCTGCGCAATAGTATGCGTTATGTAGGAACCAAATATTACAAGCTACTTTCTACAATTAATGAGCAACGTCTTAAAGATTTTGTATTGGTTGATCAAGTTGAACAGCAAGATTCTGCAAATATCATTAGGGAAGGTGCTGAATCATTTTTAAAGAAATTTACTCATAATTTTACTCAATTAGCACGTGATAATAAATTAGACCCGGTGCTATGTCGAGATGATGCCATTCGTCAAATGATTGATATTTTGGCACGTCGTCGTAAAAATAATCCTATTATTGTAGGTGAAGCAGGTGTTGGTAAAACTGCTGTGGTAGAAGGATTAGCGATTCGTATTGTACAAGGTGATGTACCTGAAACTTTACAGAATGTTGAGTTATTAACATTAGATATGGGATTGTTACAAGCTGGCGCTAGCATGAAAGGTGAGTTTGAGCGCCGCTTGAAAGGTTTGATTGATGAGGTTAAGGCTTCACCAAAACCTATCATTTTATTTATCGATGAAGCCCATACCATGATTGGTTCAGGTGGTGATGCTGGCGGTTCCGATGCTGCCAACCTTCTAAAACCAGCACTTGCTCGTGGTGAACTTCGCACCATTGCAGCAACTACTTGGTCTGAATATAAGAAGTATTTTGAAAAAGATGCTGCATTAGCCCGTCGTTTCCAAGCTGTACAGTTACATGAGCCAACTATTGAGGAAGCAGTAACTATTTTACGAGGTTTAGCACCTGTTTATGAACAAAGTCATGGTATTTATTTAAGAGATGATTCAGTAGTTGCAGCAGCAGAGTTATCAGCTCGTTATTTAGCAGGTCGCCAATTACCTGATAAGGCAGTGGATTTATTAGATACAGCCAGCGCTCGAGTGAAAATTAGTTTAGCTTCAGCACCTGAGCAAATTGAAACGTTACGTAATCGTATTTCCATTGATGAAAGACAATATGCGGCATTAACCCGTGATAAATTAGCAGGTATTAAAACTGATCAAGAAGTACTTGACGCTTTAGAAAAAAACTTAGCAGAAAATAGAATCAAGCTTGAGCAATTAAATGAGCAGTGGCAAGCTCAAAAAGAACTTGCTGAGCAGTTGCTGGGTTTAAGAAAACAATATAGTCAGTTGCAAAAAGTTAAAGCTGACCTAGAGCTTGAGTTAATCGATGAACAGCAAGAAGTAGCTATTACGGAAGTAACAGATACCATTATTGAAGAAGTTACAGAGCAAGGTGAGCACATTGTTGAGGAAGTAATAGAAGCCATTACAGTAAAAGTAACTCCTGAGCAAGTAGCAGAACAATTAAAGCAAGTGCAAGAAGAGCTTAATAAGACGCATAAGTTACTTGATAAAGCACAAGAAACAGAAAGCCTAGTTAGTTTTGAAGTATGTCCAAGACTCATTGCAGAAGTGGTCAGTAATTGGACAGGTATTCCTGTTGAGCAATTAGCTAGAGAGCATAATGCCCGAGTCATGCAATTTGCTGATGATTTAAGAGAGCGAGTTCGTGGTCAAGAGCAAGCAGTTATTGCCTTAGATAAAGCTATTCGTACTTCTGCGGCTGGTTTGAATCGTCCAGAAACCCCTGTTGGTGTGTTCTTATTTGTTGGTCCTAGTGGTGTTGGTAAAACAGAAACAGCGCTAGCACTCTCTGATTTACTGTATGGTGGTGATCGTTTCTTAACCGTTATTAATATGTCTGAATTCCAAGAGAAGCACACAGTTTCTCGTTTAATTGGTTCTCCACCAGGCTATGTGGGTTATGGTGAAGGTGGCATGTTGACTGAGGCAGTACGTCAAAAACCTTATTCAGTTATTTTATTAGATGAAGTAGAAAAGGCTGATCCAGATGTAATGAATCTGTTCTATCAGATTTTTGATAAAGGTATGGCTAATGATGGTGAGGGTAGAGAAATTAACTTTAGAAATACCCTTATTATTATGACTTCAAATCTAGCAAGTGATCGGATTGTAGCACTCTGTAAAGATGGTGCTCGTCCATCACCAGAAGCATTAGAGGATGCTATTAGACCAGCCTTAAGTCATCATTTTAAACCTGCATTACTAGGTCGAATGAAGGTTATTCCTTATTATCCTGTTGATGGCGAAGTGTTACATGAGTTGATTGAAATAAAATTAGGTCGTTTAGCACATCGTATGCAACAGCGTAAACTTGAGTTAACTTATGATAAAGCATTGGTTGATGTATTAGCAGAGCGTTGTACATACAGTGACAGTGGTGCACGTCTTATTGATTCGTTATTAGATCAATACATTGTGCCTCACATTACAGATCGTTTACTGGCAGCAATGGCAACTAAGGAAGAATTAAAACGTGTCAATATTGTGGTAGGTGAAGATAAAGCTGTGGTTTGTGAGTTTTATTGAGATTAATTATGGATAATGTAGCAGCCAAATATTATTCCTCTTTAATTGAGGCAGAAAGTACACAAGACTTAATTGCCTGTGTGCTTGCTGTGGCTACTACATTAACATCAGCAGAATTAGCACAATTATA
>JBEBWU010000340.1:0-3568 GCA_040391985.1 Entomomonas sp.
AGATGGCCCTGCTATTACAAAATTGCATTTAGCGGCTAAAATTAAGAATGTAGCTGTAGTAATTGGCCTAGCTGAAAAGTGTGATGATAAATTTTATAACACTACTGTATTAATTACGCCTGAAGATGGTGTATTAGCTTACTATCGTAAAACTCACTTGTGGTCTACAGATAAAGGGATTTTTACTTTAGGTGATCGTTATACCAGCATTGAGTGGAAAGGGGTGAGAATAGGGTTTTTAATTTGCTTTGATATTGAATTCCCTGAATCAGCAAGAGCATTAGCCGAATTAGAGACTGAGCTATTACTGGTAACCAATGGCAATATGGACCCTTATGGCCTAACTCATAAAACAGCAATTATGGCGAGAGCTCAAGAAAATCAAATGTTCGCTGTGATGGTTAACCGAGTGGGTAATGGTGATGATGGTTTAGTATTCGCAGGTGGTAGTTGTGTGGTCAACCCTGCTGGTGAACTATTATGTGAAGCAGGTCGAGAGCCTTGTAATCTAATAGTGGATATCGATCCAAAACAATCTAAAGAATATCAAAAAGTTTACCACTATATTGCGGAGCGGCGTTTAACCCTCTCAGGCAAAAGAGTGGAATATGAAAATGGTCGTTATGATTGGTTAATAGCCTAATCAGTTGATTTATATAAAATAAAAGTAATTAGTATATTTTAAAAAATTTATCCTGCCATAACAATTATTATTAGGAGCTTTTAATGAGCCAATTAAGTCGTACACTTTCGTTGTCTACGATAGTGCTGTTTGGTGTCTCTTATATGACACCTATTATTGTTCTTGGGACATTTGGGGTATTAGCTGTTGAAACTCAAGGTCATGTTCCACTCTCTTATTTAGTGGCCGCTGTGGCTATGCTCTTTACTGCGCTCAGTTATAGTCGAATGGCTGCTGCTTTTCCTGTGGCTGGCTCAGCTTATACTTATGTACGTCGCTCTATTAATAATAAGTTAGGTTTTTTAGCAGGCTGGGTGATTCTATTAGATTACTTATTCTTGCCTATGGTGATTTGGTTAATAGGTGCTTCCTTTTTACATTCAGCCTTTTCCAGTGTTCCTCTAAGTATCTGGGTAATTGCTTTTATTGCAATTACTACTTTTGTAAATATTATTGGATTACAGTTAGCTAAAACAGTTAATAGTATTCTAATGTTAGTACAGGGATTAGTTATTATTGCATTTATTTTGTTATGTATTCATTACATCACAACAGATGGTAGCCGACCATTATGGTCATTAGAACCATTCTGGAGTAGTAATGCTAATTTTTCGCTTATTCTGGCAGGGGCGGCTATTGCTTGTTATTCATTTTTAGGTTTTGATGCTGTAACTACATTGGCAGATGAGACACAACAACCAGAGAAGACAATCCCTAAGGCAATTATTTTAATTACAGTAATTGGGGGCAGTATTTTTACTATAACCTCTTATTTTGTTCAATTAGCTCATCCTTCGTTTGTATTTAATAATGTTGACTCAGCAGCAACAGAAATTGCTTTGAATATTGGTAATGATATTTTTGTTTCTATTTTCTTAATTGGTTTAATTGTTGGACAGTTTGCTTCTGGCGTTTCTGCTCAAGCAAGTGCTTCTCGTTTGCTATTTGCAATGGGGCGCGATGGAGTATTTCCAAAGAGCTTCTTTGGTAAACTCAGTAAAAAGTATCGTACACCTATGAACAATATTATTGTATGTGGTGTTATTGCTCTAATTGCTACTCAAATTGATGTGTTAACAGCGGCTTCTTTTATTAACTTTGGTGCATTTTTAGCCTTTATGTTGGTTAATTTATCAGTGATTAATTATTTCTGGGTTAGAGAAAAGAAACGTTCAGGTATTAATCTTATTATTTATTTGTTGTTCCCTTTAATTGGACTTGTTGCAGATTTTTGGCTATTTATTAGTTTAGATAAATGGGCTTTTATTTTAGGTACATGTTGGCTAGTATTTGGTATTATTTACTTAGCCTTATTAACTAACTTATTTAGGAAAGATCCACCTCAAATGAGTTTTGATTAGTAGCTAATAAAACTACTTTACCTAAAATACGTTAGATATGCATGAATACTTTTTCTGAATATGAAAAAATCCCTCAAGACTTTAGAAAATTAGATGAAACAACTGTTAATCAGCTAAAGAAATTAGTTTGGGTTGTAACAGAAAAAGTACATGGGGCTAATTTTAGCTTTATTTACCAAAATAAAAAGTTATCTTTTGCTAAACGTAAAGGCTTGTTAAATTGGGATGATGATTTTTTTGGTTTTCAGCTAGTAGTAAATAGTTTAGAGGATAATATTCTCTCTTTATTCGAAGAGCTTAGTCGTAATATTACAGCAGATCGTTATATTATTTATGGCGAACTGTTTGGGGGATATTATCCGCATAAGGATATTGCAACAGTTGCTCATCTTAATCCCATTCAAACAGGGGTTTATTATAGCCCTGATATTAAATTTTATGCCTTTGATATCGCTGTAGAAACCAATTCATCTAAATATTATTTAGATTATCAACAGGCTATAGGGTATTTTGAAAAGTATTATTTATTGCATGGTAAAGTACTTTATACAGGCAAGCTAAATGATGCTTTAAATTTTAATACCCGTATTAACTCTACTATTCCTAGCTTATTAGATTTACCTACATTAGAAAATAATCTAATTGAAGGGGTAGTTGTTAAGCCTTTAATGCATCTTAATAAACTAGATTTAAGTTATAGACCTATTATTAAAATAAAAAATACTGAGTTTGATGAGCAAGATAAATTTCACCAAGCCAATAAGTGGTCTTATATTCCTCAAATTAGTATTAATGCAAATGAACTAGACTTTTTGATTGAAGAGTTAAGAAACTATATTACAGTTAATCGTTTAAATAGTGCTATTTCTAAGATAGGTGCATTTGATATAAATAATAGCCAACGGCTAAAAGAAATAGAGGAAGAGTTATATACAGATATTTGGTCTGATTTTAATGACCAAAATAATAATATTTTGGATGAGTTACAAGAAAAACAGCAACAATGGATAACAAATCGGTTAATCGCTGAAATAAAAGCGCTCATTTTAAAATAAGCTTATAAAAATACGTTCATTTAACCCAAAAGTTATTTTTGTTACTATGGGAATTAAAATTAATACTGTGATTAGTAATTTGGAATATAACTAAATGACCGTTTCTACCTTTGATGTTGAAGCTCTAGCTACAACCTATGCTGATAAATCATCCCGTGATATTTTAAAGTTAGCTTTTGAACACTTTGCTGATGAATTGTGGGTTTCATTCAGTGGAGCAGAAGATGTAGTAGCCATAGATATGGCTTGGCGGATTAATAAGTCTGTTAAAGTATTTTCTCTAGATACAGGCAGATTACACCCTGAAACTTATCGTTTTATAGAGGAAGTAAGAGATTTTTATAATATTGATATTGAGCTATTAACACCAGATTATCAAAAGTTACAACCTTTTGTGAAAGAAAAAGGATTATTTAGTTTCTATAAAGATGGTCATAGTGAGTGTTGTGGTATTCGTAAGGTAGAGCCTT
>JBEBWU010000341.1:0-3553 GCA_040391985.1 Entomomonas sp.
CTACCAGAACCAAAATCATTAAGTTCTACTTTAATATTTTTCTTCTGAAGTTCAGCGCATACTTGTAGCATCTTTTCTATGGCGTTAACGGCCATATTTTCATTCATACTAATAACGATGTTGTTAAAATTAACTTCAGATTTTTTCAGGATATTTTCTGTTCGCAAAACAATATCTTTCTGTTTAAATTGCTTGGGAGACATGTTAGCTATGATGGTGAAATTCTCCAAACCTTGTATGCTATTTATAATATGGCATTGTTTGGCGGCTTGCCCTAGAATCCAATCACCTAAAGGAACGATAAGACCAAGATATTCTGCTAGAGGTAGAAACTGTTCAGGTAGAATTAAACCACCCTTAGCATCAACCATTCTTACTAACGCTTCTGCACCAATGATTTTACGTGTTTGAGTGTTGACGTATGGTTGATAATATACAATAAATCCTTGGCAATCATTTTCTATGGCATTACGTAGTAGAGCTTCCATTTCTGACCGTTTTATACTGTCAGAAGCGAGCCCTTCGGTATAGAAAACAAAATTATTTTTACCTGCTTTTTTAGCTTGATACATGGCTATATCAGCTTTTTTAATAATAGATTGGGAGTCATCACCATGTGCAGCAAATTTTACAACACCAATGGAAAGAGAGCAGTAAAACTCTTTATCCATTGCTGTCCAAGGTTTTTTAGCACGTTTTAGCAAATTATTAAGATAAGAGTAGGCGAGGGTATCATCATTGGTATTAAGAATAATCACGAATTCATCGCCACCAAAACGATAAACAGTAGCATTTTCTGCAAAAAGCTCTTTGGCATAATTTGCAAAGCTGACTAATACACCATCTCCAAAGTCATGGCCATAACAATCATTAACGATTTTAAAATCATCAAGATCGATAAAGAAAACGTAACCACCTTGTCCTGTTTTTTTAGAATTTTTTAAGGTTTCTATAAGATCAGAACCACAACGGAATCTATTAGGAAGACCTGTAAGATAGTCTGTAAATGCCATCTTACGTATTTCTTCTTCATGGTGTTCTAGTTTTTCTTCAGTATGTATCCTAAACAGTACGTTCGAAATCATATTTGATATGTTCTTTAGAAAGTTAGCTGTATCTTCATCCCATACACGTTGTACTACACAGTCATCAAAGCAAACAAAACCATAATGTTCGCCATGGAGATAAACTGCAAAAATGGCAGAAGATACTAGCCCCTCATTTTCAAATTCCTCTTTACAGTTTTCAGGAATTTCTCCAGCATTTACCAATAAAAAGCCTGTATTTTGGAGTGCTACGTAGATTTCAGGCATTTCTGTTTCATAGGTAACAGCGTAATCAAGGTCTTTGATAGAGGTTATATGTTTATTGAGCCATTCACATACCACTTTGCAAGTCTTATGGTCTGGACTATCTTTGAATAGCAGTACTCGGCTAGTATTTAAATAACGACCAACACGTTCTAAAATAATTTGTAAAGACAATTCTAAATTAGCATCATGTAGGCTAAGTAAAATATCATTCATTACAGCTTGTTGTTTAAAGTGATTAATTGCAATATTACGATCCACTTCAACGGTAGTTGTATTGAGTAATACAGAGTCTACACAGAGTACATTGCCTAAAGAATCCCTGTTAACATGGGAGTATTCAATTATATGGGTGCTTTCGCCTTTTTCTGTAAGAATACGGTACTGTAATTGAAAGTCATCAACTGACTTCCTCATATAATCATTAGCTTGCTTAATAGCAACTATTCGATCATCGGGATGGATCATCGCATCCCATGAGATAGTACCGTCCATTAAGTCATTAGGATCAAATCCATATTGTTTTACATTCTGTGATACATACCATATCTTCCACACGCCATCTTGAAATGATAGACGCATAGTAATAAAAGGCTCATTCTCAATAATTTGTTGGAAATCAATGGCTTTATTCATGAAGTATCTCAGTCAGATAATAACAGGCAAATGTTGGTAATTGGCGTTGTAGGGTGTTTAAACAGTACAACAGTTAATACAACAAGGTGTACATTAGAAATTACTTTGTTATTTGTGTAGTGTCTTTCTGCCTTATAAGAAGTTTATTATATTTTTGCAGTAAAGGAAATACCTGCAATAGCATAGTAAAACTAACCAGAAACCAAATATAAATGAATATTAATGGGATGATATTAAAAGAAAATGAATAATAAGATTTATGGTAGTAGTCATATAATTTTGAGTAGTGGGTGTAATAAGAAGACATAAATTAATTTATGTCTTCTTAATTAGGGTAAAATTATAAAAGTTAAATTTTTTACCACTGGTATTTAATTCCAACATTACCGCCATAGCTTCTAGTAGAGTTTTCTCCAGTAACAGCATTAAGTTGACCAAATGCTTGTATTTTACTGTTGATGTTGTATTGCACACCCGTTTTTACTTCAAACAAGTTTTTCGCACGATTGTTGTGAACTTCAGTGCCATCCATACTGACAGCCGTATATTTATTTTGATTCCAATAGTTAGTGGTTAAGAATAGTTTTGCATTTTCAACCTCTGCCTGCAAGCGGACACCAAGTCTACTTCTTATTTGTCCCTTATCATTATTAGTATGAATACGTGTACCATTGTCTTCTGTGTAATTAAAGGAACTACTATTGCCATAAATAATTTGTGCTTGTGGTTCAACTGTCCATGTAGCTTGTTTGCTCTTATTAATAACAAAACCATAACCTGATTCAATGGAAAGAGTATGTCCTTGAGTATTAAACTTTTCTTGCGCTAAACCATGACCGTTTACTTGGTTACGGAACCAGTTATATTGGGCATAGCTATCTATATATAAACCACCTGATGTTGGATCTTGATCATACCAAGTAGCATAAATACCTGCTGAATAGCCATCGGATTTACCTGTAGAATGGTAGTCTTTTATACGAGAGCTACTGGTAATATCACTCTTGGCATAAGCTGCCATGATTCCAAAGTGGAATTGGTCATGTTGATAAAGATCTGTTCCTAAATGAACTAATTTACGTCTTACTTTATTTCTAAGTAAATCATTTTCACCTGCATAATATTGGTCATGTGCATATTCCACACGCATCCATGAGGATTCATAACCATTGTTTAATGTTTGTTGTCTATCATGGAAGCTATGGTTAAAAGTAGCTATATTATTTTCGATTAGTCCAATATAAGTGGCTGACTCGGCTCTTAGGTCTTTACCTAATCCACCACCCGCTTTAGCATATTGAGAGGTTAAATACCAATTGTTTGGATCAGCACCTTTGGAAGCATCTCCTTTTACTAAAGAGTAATTATAAGCGCCAGCTACAATACGGCCACTTTGAGTAAAAGTACCATTGGATGCACCTTGTACATTAATTAACTCAATACCTTGTATTGTTTGATCACCTAAGCCACCTAAATTATTAACTTTTACATAAGTAGAGCCTGATGTATCACCAGTGATAATAAGTTTATCAGTTGCAGAGGGATCATTACCAAGTACGGTATCAAAAACAATAGTACCGTTATTGCCGTGATAATCACCATTAATC
>JBEBWU010000342.1:0-3521 GCA_040391985.1 Entomomonas sp.
ACTGTCACTACAATAAAATCATCCATTTTTAGATGTTTATTCATTGCTTGCTTAATTTGTTCTGCTGTTAATGCTTCTATTTGTTTAATAAAATCCTCTAAATAATTTAAAGGTAAGTTATAAAAACCAATAGCACCCAATTGAGACACTATATTGCCATTACTAGCATTAGATAATGGGAAGCTACCTGATATTTCACGCTTTGCATCATTTAACTCCTGCTCCGTAGGGCCATTAGCTAAATATTCACGTACAATATCTTTAATAAGCACCAAAGAACCATCCGCCATTTCAGCACGAGTTTGCAAACCTATACTAAAAGGCCCTGCTGCCTGCATAGTAGAAAACCCTGAATAAATTCCATAGGTTAAACCACGACGCTCCCTCACTTCTTGCATCAATCGAGAAGTTAAACCACTACCACCAAGAATTTGATTACCTACATACAAAGCGGGATAATCAGGATCATTACGTGTCACACCTAATTGACCCAAAACTATATGTGTTTGTTGAGAAGAAAACTCCGTATGATAGTTACCTGCTTTCACTGGTTTAGGCGCCACCACAGCAGCTAATGCTTCTCCTTTTGGTAAAGAGGATGAGATTTTTTCTGCTAACTCTTCAGCTTGTTTCTTCGACAAATCACCAACAATAGCAATCACTACATTTTTTGAGTTATAGGTTTCTTGATAAAATTTCTTAAGGTCTGCAATAGTAATTGCTTTAATACTTTCGGGGTTACCATCACTGCTATGTGCATAAGGATGATCGCCATAAAGCTTATTATAAAACTCTTTAGTAATTAACCTACCTGGTGTTTTCTTATCAATTTCAAAACTAGTGAATAGTTGATTCTTAATACGCTCAAAAGAGCTTTCAGGGAAAGTTGGTTCACTGATTACTTTAGTTAATAAATCTAAAGCCACTTGGCTTTTTTTAGGATCAGTCAAACTACGCAGTGATACGACAGCCATATCTCGATAAGAACCATTACCAAAATTAGCCCCTACACCTTCAAAAGTCTTGGCAATAGCTGTTACATCCATGCCTTTAACACCTTCATTTAACATTCCATTCGTTAATAGTGCCAACCCTGGTTTATCATCATCACGGCTACTTCCTGCGGCAAACGTTAATTGAATATCAAACATGGGTAGTTCATGGGCTTCTACAAACAATACTTTACTGCCTGCAGTGGTCTGCCACTGCTGAATATTTAAATGACGACCAACAGGAGCTGATTGATTTAATTCCGCTAAAGACTCTAGTTTTGGTTTAATCGCTGTATCAGCCCAACTGTGAGAAACACTACCGAAAGAACACACTAATCCCAATTGGATAGCTATCACTAGTTTTTTCCAATTAGTCATTTTTATTCTCCTCTGGTAATACATAAGCAGTTGTTAAACGATCACGGGTAAAATATTTTTTAGCTACATTTTGAATATCTTCAGGTGTTACAGCATTCAGCTCATCTAATTCGGTATCGGCTAACTGCCATGGTAAATCAAGTGCCTCTAACATTCCTATGGTCATTGCCTGACTAGAGATAGAGTCACGTGAATAAACTAATGAAGCAATTAACTGAGCCCTTACCCTTTCCAATTCTTCAGCAGAAGGTTTAGTTGTTTTAAGTTGATCTAATAACTGCCAAATCCCCTTTTCTACCTCTTTGATTGTTTTACCCTTCTGTACATTAGGTAATGCACTAAACATAAAAAGACTATCACCACGTCTAACAGATGAGTAACCAACCCCTGCACCTGTTACTAACTCTTGTTTAAGTTCTAGGTCTGTTGTTAAACGAGCACTATTACCACCATCTAATAAAGCGGCTATTAACTCTAATGTATAAACTTCACGTTTATTCTCAGCAGTGGACAAACTAGGAACATTGAATCCCATTAGTAAAGTTGGTAGTTGTGCTTTAACATGTATGGTTAATTGACGTTCACCTGGAGTAGCTAACTCTAAAGGCTTTTTAAGGGTGATATCTGTACTTTTAGGTATCTTAGCAAACCAACGATTTACCTGTTTTTTAGTCTCATCTACCGTTATATCTCCTACCAATACCAATACTGCGTTATTTGGAGCATACCAACGATGATACCAAGCTCTTAAATCTTCTACAGACATACGATCTAAATCAAACTTCCAACCAATGGGTGGGTTATGGTAACCACTAGCTAGATAAGCTAAGCTTCTAAAACGTTCATAGGCTAAAGCATTCGGATTATCATCTGTACGTAATCTTCGCTCTTCCTTAACCACTTCAAGCTCTTTGGTAAACTCATCAGCAGGGATTTTTAAAGTTGCCATACGATCGGCTTCTAATTCAAGCGCTACAGGCAAACGGTCTTTTGCTAATACTTGGTAATACACTGTAACATCATCTGCCGTAAAAGCATTTTCTTGCACTCCCAAATTACTTAATATTTGTGATGCTTCACCTGCGCCAGCTTTACTACTACCTTTAAACATCATATGTTCTAACACATGTGACAACCCTGTAGAACCTGGTGCTTCAAGGCTTGATCCTACTTTATACCATAACTGTGAAACAACTACAGGGGCACGATGGTCTTCTCTAACAATCACTTTAAGACCATTATCTAAAGTAAATTCATGGGTAGGTTGTGCAGGTGCAGCTAATGCACTTAAAGAAAAACCTGTAATGCTTAGAAACATTACAATACGACGAACAATCATCAAGTTTACCTATTCTTAGTAGAAAATATAGTATTATTAAATACTGACATCCAACAGCAATATGTTAGGATAATACATTTATTATTTATAATGTAGCAAAGTCAGTTATTATTTATCACCCAGTGCTTTGTTACATAATTTATATATTATATTTGTTATTGAGATAATAGGCGCATGTCAGACTCTAAAGATAATCAACCTACCAAAGAAGAGAAAGAAAAGAAAGGGCTTTTCGGTTGGCTTCGTCGCAAACCTAAAACTGAAGAAACAGTTATAGTGGATGAGCCTTTATCTATAGAAGAAACCGTAACAGAAGAAACTGAATCCGTTTCAACATCATCAGAAAGTGAATCTGCTATTGCAGAAGAACCACAAATTAATACTATTATTGAACCCACTGAAACTGTATCAGTAGAAACAGTTGAAGAAACTATTGCCGCAGCAGAGCAAGTGAGTGAAACGGTAGAGACTCCAGAACCAGAACCAGAACCAGAACCAGAACCAGAACCAGAACCAGAACCAGAAAATGATAGTTCTACCTCTACTGAAAAGAAAGGTTTTTTTGCACGCCTTAAGCAAGGTTTAGCAAAAACCAGTGCCTCTTTTGGTGAAGGTATTGCCAGTATCTTTTTGGGCAAAAAAGAAATTAATGATGATTTATTAGAAGAAATAGAAACATTACTATTAACTTCTGATGTTGGTTTTGAGGCGACTAATAGCATTATTGAAAGCCTAACTCAAAAAATAAAACGTAATCAGCTTGCTGATAGTGGTGCACTTTACCAAGCACTAAAAGAAGAACTAGTAGCAAT
>JBEBWU010000343.1:0-3516 GCA_040391985.1 Entomomonas sp.
TGCTGCCACTTCAACAATAGCAACAGAAGCTTGTTGTTCAATAATTTTTATACCTTGGGTCTGTAGAACTAATACTAAGCCATTGATATCTTTTGTAAAAACGATATTACTACCGCCACCTATCACTGTTACAGCTTGATCATTATTCTTAGCCCAAAGTAATGCTTGCTGTAATTCTGTAATTTCTTTTACAACGATTAGATACCGAGCTTTAACATCAATTCCAAACGTATTAAACGGTTTTAAGGAAACATTTTCTGCAATAACTAAGTTCACAATTGTTCCTGAATGCGTTTAACAATCAAATCGCAATTTGGTTCTAATTGCTCGAACATAGCTTCAAAGTCTCGCATATCCCCATAATAAGGATCTGCCACTTCTGCTTTTCGTGTATCAGCATAATTTAAAAACAAATCAATTACTGCTGTTTTTTGTGGCATTTGTTTTAACGCAATTAGGTTATTATTATCCATGCCTAAGATCACATCAAAACGAGCAAAATCTTCTGGCTGAATTTGTCTAGCACGTAATCCAGAAATATCATAACCTCTAGCTTTAGCTATTTGCTGTGCTCTCTTATCAGGTGCGTCACCTTCGTGCCAGCCACCTATTCCTGCCGAGTCTACAGTCACCTTATCAGCTAATCCTGCTTGTTTTAATTTTTGGCGAAGTATGCCTTCTGCTGAAGGGGAACGACAAATATTCCCCAAACAAACCATTAAAATACGCACTATGCTTGTTCCAATAGTTGTCTAATACGCTGTAAATCATCCATAGTATCTACGCCTGCTGGTGGCACCTCTAGCGCATCACCTACATGAATTTTTACGCCATTCCATAAGGCTCGTAATTGTTCTAATGACTCACAACGTTCTAACCAACAAGAACCCCAATTAACATAGTCATGTAAGAATCCTGCACGATAAGCATAAAGACCTATATGACGACGAAAAGGAATACCCTCAGGTAAACGTTCAGGGTTTTCCAACATTGCATCTCTAGCCCAAGGGATAGGGGCACGACTAAATGTTAGTGCATAACCATGACAATCAGTAACTACCTTTACAAAATTAGGATTAAATAAACCATCTAACTCTTTAATAGGCTCAGATAACGTAGCAATAGCAGCCTCATTAAATAACGCAAGATTTTCAGCCACTTGATTGATAATACTAGCAGGTATTAAAGGTTCATCACCTTGAACATTAACCACAATATCATCATCTGCTAGCCCTAACATAGTGGCTACTTCTTCTAAACGATCAGTACCTGAACGGTGATCCCCCCGTGTCATTAATACAGGAGCATTAAAGGTCTCACAAGCTTCTTTAATACGTGAATCATCAGTGGCAATATAAACTTGTTTAGCACCACTCTCTACTGCCCGCTCCCAGACATGTTGTACCATTGGTTTACCTGCTATTTCTAACAGTGGTTTACCTGGTAAACGTGTTGAACCATAACGTGCAGGGATAACAACAATAAAAGGCGTACTCATTTAGCTAATCGCTCATCAGTAGTTAAGGTACGTGCTTCATCGACGATCATCACAGGAATACCATCACGAATAGGATAGGCAACACCTGCCCCTTTACTGATAAGTTCTGTTTTGTCTTTGCTTAATTCCAAAGGTCCTTTACAAATAGGACAAGCCAATATGTCGAGTAAACTTTGATTCATTGTAATAACCTCAATAGTGAGTTACTGGCAAAATTATTTGGCTTATTATAAACAGTTTTAGCCAACAAGCTCGGTAATTTTTTGATCAAACCATTTCACAAAAGCCATAGAGGGTTCTGTTGTTACTTTTAAATACCACCAATGCGGCTGAGCAAAATCTTTACATTTCACTGCATCTTTTTCAGTCATGATAACTGGGTATTGATCTGTAAAATTTAATGTAGTTTTATCGAAAACAGCGTGGTCGTTAAAAGGATGTTCAAATACCTTCCAATCAAATTGCTGTATTGTTTTAAAGAAACGCTGAGGGTTACCAATACCAGCCACTGCATGAACTGATTGTTCTGCTTTAAAATAATCCAGTGACTGTTGCTCACCTGTTAATACATTAATTAACTGGTTAGGTTGTAAATGCATGGCATAACCATCAGCAGTGTCTTGCTCTGCTCCATTATAAATAATAGCATCCACTGACTTCAAACGACTTGCAGGTTCACGTAATGGCCCCATGGGTAAACAATAACCATTACCTAATCCCCTAGCAGCATCTATCATCACTAATTCTAAATCACGGGCTAACTTATAATGCTGTAAGCCATCATCACATAAAATAATGTCTACTTTTTCAGCTGCTAATAAATATTTAACTGCATTGGTTCGATCAGGGTCAATCACTAAGGGGACTTGAGTCCTTTTAACAATTAATAAAGGCTCATCCCCTGTTTCACTGGCTGCTTGGTTTTCTTTAACTCGCCATGGAAATTTAGGGGGCTTTGCGCCATAGCCACGACTAACAACCCCCACCGTTAATCCTTTACTTCTACAGTAATCAATTAACCATAGAATCATTGGTGTCTTACCTGTTCCCCCCACTGTAATATTACCTACTACAATGATAGGAACAGGTGCTTGATAAGCTTCTTTTTTACCTGAAAGGTAATCCTCTCGGCGCTTTAGGGCTTGCTTAGCATACAACTTTGCAAAGGGGCTAAGCCAATAGAAAGGCTTTCTTTGCCCATACCATGATGCCACTAAGCAATCACTAAAAGACATATTACTGATCAGACTCTACAGTGACTAAACGTAATTTAGAAAAGCCTAACTGCCCTGCTGCAGACATTGCTGTAATAACTGCCTGATATTTAGCATTAGCATCCGCTGTCACTAACACTGGTAAATCTCTATTACCTTTTGACTCAGCTATCATTGCCTCAGTTAATGCATCTTCTGTTGATTGAGGCAACACACGGCCATTCACCGCATATTTACCATCATTACTAATGGTAACCTCTAAACGATCCACATTAGTGGAAGTAATTGGATTATGAATACTTGATTCTGGAAGCTCGATAGTTAATTGGTTTTCGCGAGTAAATGTTGTAGTGACTACAAAAAATAACAAAAGCACAAAAATAATATCGATCAACGACGCTAAATTGATGAAAATTTCATCACGGGCAGCTCCATTACCCCGTCCTCTTTTAAATCTCACGTTGATTCGCCTCGAGCTTCTGGTGCTTTACTCACTGGTTTACCAGTTTTACGCCTTTTAGTTGGCTTAACATCTGGTGCATAAGTAGTTTCTCTTTGGTTATAACTATCGTCAATTGCATCAACCAATCTAGTTACATTTTGCTCCATTGTTACTACTAACTCATCGACTTTACGTAATAAAAAACGATGAAAAAATACCGAAGGAATTGCCACAATCAATCCTGTAGCAGTAGTTACTAACGCCATAGCAATACCACCAGCTAATTTAGATGAATCTGGTGCACCGCCAGCTAGAAAAGCACTAAAAATTTCGATAAGACCAAAAATCGTTCCTAATAACCC
>JBEBWU010000344.1:0-3502 GCA_040391985.1 Entomomonas sp.
ATAAATTACAGTATTTGGAGCGCTAATAAGTATTTACGTAAAAAACACCATTGTTCTATAAAACAATGGTGTTTTTTATTTTATAGAAGTTAATGTAGGGGTATACAATGCGTGATGGTTTTGCTTGGCTTGAGAAACATTTTTATCAAGTTAAAGATACTAAAGATCAGCAACAATATGCTGCAGTAATTGATCAACTACAAATATTTATAGATAAATATAGCAATGTAATAGATGTAGAAGAGCAAGTTATTGTAGCTAAAGCATTAGAATACCAATTAATGTTATATATTTTGAATGATCAACAAGAACAAGCGGAACGTGTTGAAGGTATTCTTAATGAAGAGTTTTATGGTATTCATAAGATTGGCAAATCTATTGATGTTAATCCCAATGCGCCTATTACTAATGGTAAATTAAATCTTGCAAGTGATTTACTGGATATGAATCGTTTAAAGCAATTTGCTATTAAACAAAAGGGCGTAAGTAAATCAAAATTATTAGGTTGGGTTTTAAAAATAGCAGGCTTGTTACTAATTGCTTTAGCAGCATGGCTATTTACTATTAATTGGATTTGGACACCACTTATTATTGGTATTGTAGGTGTGTTTTTAAGTACTATAGGTACACAGGTAACTAATGTTGTAAATCGCTTTTTTAGTACCATTACATTTAACTTAGGTACTATTATTCCAGGTATTGTTATTAAAGTTGAGAAAGAAAGCTACCAAGCCATATTTATGGCTCCTTTAATGAAAACAAAAGATCAGACTCCACGTTGGGGAGTAAAAGTAGTTACTTTTAAAAAGGCGCTAGGAAAATTTAAAGAAGGGAGTAAGTTGGCAGGTGTTTGTGTTTTTAGCCAAGAGCCAACAGAGTATTATCAAGACTTTATACCCAATCCAGTGTGTTTGGGTTATCGTAATGAAGTGATTCCATTTAAAGCCAAACAAGTTATTAAGGCAGAAGATTGGCAACGTTTAGAAAGTGTAGTTGAAGTTTTTAAGAGTAACGCTAAAGATTTGTTAATTGTAGACCAGGATCTGCAAAAGATTAGTTAATAATTATTGAGTAATAAAAAAGGTAGCTTGTGAGCTACCTTTTTTATTATTTATTTTGTTCTCTTTCGATTGCACGATAACCAATATCTTTACGATAGAAACAACCATTCCAATTGATTTTTTCAGCTAACTTATAAGCATTTTGTTGAGCTTCTAATACCGTGTTACCTAGTGCAGTAGCACAAAGAACACGACCACCATTAGTGACTACTTTGCCATCTTTTAAGGCTGTGCCCGCATGAAATACTTTACCATTATCACTAATAGCTTGATCTAAGCCAGTAATTTCATCACCCTTTGGATAATCAGCAGGATAACCAGCAGCAGCTAGAACAACACCTAAACTACAACGTTTATCCCAATTGGCTTCAATGGTATTTAGTTTGTTTGCTAAGGCTGCCTCTACTAAATCCACTAAACTCGATTGTAAGCGGAGCATAATAGGTTGAGTTTCAGGATCACCAAAACGACAGTTAAATTCGATAACCTTTGGTGTACCTGCTTTATCAATCATTAATCCTGCATAAAGGAAACCAGTATATACATTACCTTCTTTAGCCATGCCACGCACAGTAGGATAAATAACTTCATTCATTACCCGTTGATGTACTTCTGGAGTTACTACAGGAGCAGGAGAGTAAGCACCCATACCACCCGTATTAGGACCTGTGTCACCATCACCTACACGTTTATGATCTTGGCTAGTTGCCATAGTTAACACATGTTCACGATCAACCATTACAATAAAGCTGGCTTCTTCACCATTTAAAAATTCTTCAATAACGACACGAGCACCTGCATCACCAAAGGCATTGCCAGAAAGCATATCTCTAACAGCTGCTTCTGCTTCCTCCAAGGTCATTGCTACAATTACCCCTTTACCAGCCGCTAAGCCATCCGCCTTAATAACGATGGGAGCGCCTTTTTCTTTTAAATAGGCAAGGGCAGGTTCAACATCAGTAAAATTTTGATAACTGGCAGTAGGAATATTGTGACGCGCTAAGAAATCTTTAGTAAAGGCCTTAGAACCTTCTAATTGTGCTGCTTCAGCAGTAGGGCCAAAACATTTTAAACCGCGTTGTCTAAATAGGTTTACCACACCTTTAACTAAAGGGGCTTCAGGGCCGACAATAGTTAAATCAACATTTTTTTCTGCAAAATCAGCTAATTTTTCTAAATCTAGAACATCAATGGCCACATTTTCACATTTTTGTTCAATAGCTGTGCCTGCATTACCAGGAGCAACAAATACTTTTGTTACTTGTGAGTCTTGTGCTACTTTCCACGCTAAGGCGTGTTCACGACCGCCACTGCCTATAATTAATATATTCATTATCTAGCTCCTATTAGTGACGGAAATGGCGCATTCCTGTAAATACCATAGCAATACCTGCTTCATCAGCAGCATCAATGACTTCTTGATCACGCATTGAACCACCAGGTTGAATTACGGCAGCTATACCTACTTTTGCAGCGTTATCAATACCATCACGGAAAGGGAAGAAGGCATCACTAGCCATGACTGCACCTTTTACTTCTAAGTTTGCATGTTCTGCTTTAATAGCGGCAATACGAGCAGAGTTAACGCGACTCATTTGACCAGCACCAATACCTACTGTTTGGCGGTTTTTAGCGTAAACAATAGCATTGGATTTAACAAACTTAGCTACTTTCCATGCGAAAATAAGATCGTGAATTTCTTTTTCAGTAGGAACGCGTTTACTAACTATTTTTAGATCATCTGCGGTAATCATTGCAATATCGCGTGTTTGAACTAAGAGTCCACCATTAACACGTTTAAGGTCCAAATCTCTAGGACGTTCTGCAGGCCATTGACCACATTCTAATAAACGTACATTGGCTTTACTGGCTACAATGTTTTTTGCTTCTTCACTAATTTTAGGAGCTATAATTACTTCCACAAACTGACGGTCAACAATAGCTTTAGCCGTTGCTGCATCTAGCTCTCGGTTAAAAGCAATAATGCCACCAAAAGCTGATTCACTATCTGTTGCAAAGGCTAGATCATAAGCTTTAAGAATACCACCTTCGTTTTCTGGTACTACAGCAACACCACAAGGGTTTGCGTGTTTTACAATAACGCAGGCAGGTTTTACAAAGCTTTTTACACACTCAAGAGCTGCATCTGTATCTGCAATATTGTTATAAGAGAGTTCTTTACCTTGCACTTGTTTTGCAGTGGCGATACAAGCTTCATCAGGTGTTGCTTCTATGTAAAAAGCTGCTTTTTGGTGAGGGTTTTCGCCATAACGTAGATTTTGAGCTTTAATAAACTGCATATTAAAGGTTTGTGGGAATTCAATACGTTGTTGAGTAGTTAATGTATCAGAGGCTTGATCAATAGTACCTAGATAATTAGCTATCATGCCATCATAAGCTGCAGTATGTTCAAAAGCCTTTAATGCTAAACCAAAACGTTC
>JBEBWU010000345.1:0-3500 GCA_040391985.1 Entomomonas sp.
CAGGATTAGAGGCAGCCGCCTTTAGTGCAGCTAAAGCACTATTACGGGCTTCTGTAACCTTGATTAAAGTTTCACTCTCATGCTTTAAGTAAGCTTTTGCTGTTTCTACTAAGTTAGGAATAAGGTCGTAGCGACGTTTTAATTGTATATCAATTTGTGAAAAGGCATTTTTGAATTGCTCTTTTAAACTAACCAATTGGTTGTAAAGATAAGCAATACCGCCAACAACAACGATAACAATAACGACTAAGATAACAAGAAATTTCATGATGGTTCTCTCTAGCTAAAATTATTTACATGTAATTATACATATATATTACATGTAATCAATATGTGATTATATTTATTTAGTTAAATTAAAGATAAAAATTGTTCAAGTAATAATTTAAGCAAGCACATCATTCCCTTCTCAGTTAGAGAAAGGAATAGTGTAATTATATAATAATTAATAGGTTGAACAGTTGATAGATATTAATATTTATTTATACAGTACGGATCGGATTACCTGCTAAAAAAGCCTTAGCATTTTCTGTTACTTGTTCAACTATTCGTTGTTGTGCTTCTTGTGTAGCCCATGCACAGTGGGGAGTAACAATTAATCTTGGAATATTAGGATCGAGTAGTGGATTTCCATCTTTAGGTGGTTCTACTGTTAATACATCAGTAGCTGCACCACCTAAATGACCACTTTTTAGAACATTGGCTAAAGCTTGCTCATTAATAATGCCACCCCTTGCTGCATTAATCAGTAAGGCATCTTTTTTCATTGAGCGTAATTCTTTTTCTGCTAATAAGTTTTTAGTGTCTTCTGTAAGTGGGCAGTGCAAGGTAAGTACATCTACTTGAGGTAATAGCTCAGATAAAGGAATAGTATTGTCGCGTACAGGGCGATTGGGGATTTGTCCAATTAATACTTTCATGCCAAAAGCTTCTGCTAATTTAGCAACTGCTTGGCCTAGTTCACCATAACCTATAATGCCTAAGGTTTTACCTGCTAACTCCATAATAGGATAATTCATTAGGCAAAAATTAGAAGATTGCTGCCATTCACCAGCTGCTACAGCCTTATTATAGTCAATAACACGAGTGGCTAATGCTAGCATTAACATCAGTGTATGTTGACTAACAGCTTCAGTACCATAGCCTCGGCAATTACAAACAGTAATGTTATGTTCTTTGGCTGCTACCAAGTCAACATTATTAGTACCTGTAGCTGTCACCAAAATAAGTCTAAGTTCTGGATTGGCTTTTATTGCTTCTCGAGAAATAGGTGATTTGTTACAGATAACCACTTGTGCACCGTGTAAACGTTCAATAATTTCTGAAGGCTGGGTTTGTGGATAGCATTGCCATTCACTAAATAAGTTTATTAAGGGTGTGAATATTTGTTTATCCAGTTGTAAGCTAGCACCATCTAAATAAACAGCTTTCATTGATTGTTGTGTCATATTTATTCCTTAAGCCAAAAACTATTACTGCTCATTATGCTTAATTATCTCTTTA
This sequence comes from Entomomonas sp., assembly GCA_040391985.1. Classification (GTDB taxonomy): domain Bacteria; phylum Pseudomonadota; class Gammaproteobacteria; order Pseudomonadales; family Pseudomonadaceae; genus Entomomonas. The sequence goes on from JBEBWU010000345.1 coordinate 1,504, forward strand.
ATAGGAAATAGCAAGTTAGTTAAACAATCATACTTGTTTGTTTATATAATTGATTACAGTAATGAAATATATAAAGTTTTTTTGTTCGTTATACTAAAGAAGAATAAAAGAAAGGGAATATATAATGAAAAATCAAACCATAACAAAGTTTATTAATGGGCCATTATTAAGTGCAGGATTCGCTATTCTATTATTAACTAGTTTACATAGCATTTATGGAGTAGTGAAGTATCCACTGTTGCCAGTGGATAAGCTGTTTGAGATTGTAGTTAGTAATTTGTTTGTTGGCTGGGTAATTTATGTGGGTTGGCTAGCTGTTACACAAAGACAGCAAAAACAATATACTTTATGGTATTGGCTAGTACCCATCTTATATATACCTGTAAATTTTATAGTTGTTATATTGTTAAAAATATTATTTACATTATTTCTTGTTAGTGTCAGCGCATTATTTGCAGTATTTGATGTTATCCCTGATAGGTTTTTTACAGGCTTTAATTGCTTTGTCATATTGGTTTTAATTTATCAAATTTTTGCACTAAATAGGCTAGTAATATCCAATATAAAATATATTGTTATATTAATAATAACTGTATTAGCTGTTTTAATTTTATTGGTGGAGAGTTTTGTTTCGGGTGTTGGTAAGTTTAGTAGATTAACTTTAAATTTATTGGCTTTTCAGGAAATAAAATGGATAAGTAGCTTTCTAGCAGTAGCTATAATATTTGCTGTAATAAGGCGGTTTAGTAAGGGTGAGAATTACCCTCAAGTAATTTCTATGGCTAATATTAAATTGGCATTAGTTATGGGGATTATAGCGCTAGATGGTTGGTTAGTATGGCAAACAATTAGTAGCTTTAATCTTAAAAATTATATTGTGCCAGTTATTTTATTAGCAGTCTTTCTATTGAAAATTATTTTGGTGTTTAGCTATATAACTAAGCAGGCATTAGTTGTCAGGCCATTATACATATTATGGTTTTTAGCATTGAGTAGCTTTTTTGCAAAGGTAATTGCTAGCGCAATTTATTATATAGGGTTATTAGCTATTTACCAATGGCTTGATAGTTTGTCAGGCATGCAAGCTGATGCAGCAGGTTGGTATTTGATCTATTGGGTGCTGATAATGGAGAGCGGTAAGTTAGTGGTGTATATGATTTTTAGCTTAATTATGATGTTTTTCTTGGCGCGGATATTTTTCCCTAGAATCAATAACTAAATTATTGTATAATCGCGAGCTTTAATAATTACCCCCAGTGATCTTGCTTGAGAGCTTTGCAGGTTTTAGCTTGAACAACCCATGTATGGTTGATTAGCTCTTGGGCACTTTACTGGCTCATCCACCGTATGTGATCTTTGGTAGGGATCACCACTAGGTATAGGAGGCGCCATGCCCGTTATTACTCTTCCTGATGGAAGTCAGCGTGTTTACAATCATCCAGTTAGCATTTTAGAAATTGCTCAGTCGATAGGTACTGGTTTAGCTAAGGCGGCTATTGCTGGTCGTGTAGATAGCAATCTAGTTGATTTATGTGACATCGTTAATAAAGATGCTACTGTACAAATTATCACAGCAAAAGATGAAGAGGGTGTTGAGATTATTCGCCACTCTTGTGCACATTTAGTCGGGCATGCAGTTAAGCAATTATACCCAACCGCTAAGATGGTAATAGGTCCTGTAATTAAAGAGGGCTTTTATTACGATATTGCTTATGAGCGTCCTTTTACCCCAGAAGATTTAGTCGCTATTGAAAAGCGTATGCATGATTTGATTGCTAAAGATTATGATGTCATCAAGAAAATGACACCAAGAGATGAAGTAATCAAAGTTTTCCAAGCACGTGGTGAAGATTATAAGTTACGTCTTATCGATGATATGCCTGATGAGAAGGCAATGGGGCTTTATTATCACGAAGAATATGTAGATATGTGTCGTGGCCCTCATGTGCCTAATACTCGTTTCTTAAAGGCCTTTAAACTAACAAAGTTTTCTGGTG
>JBEBWU010000346.1:0-3481 GCA_040391985.1 Entomomonas sp.
ACAAGGTCCCATAAATCTACTGCTTACAGACACCAATTTACTGATCATGATACAGATGTTGATAACCTTTTTATTTTACAAAATAACCAGCTTATTTATCCTAAGCAACAGACTGATTTATCTCAAAAGCAACAACAACTAATAACAGCTATTACGCCTATTATTAACGACCCTAATTCACTTTATACACCAAGTATTACCAACGAAAAAATTAGACCTAACTCAGGCTGGTATATTAACTACAGTAATCAAACACCTTTACTTATATACTGGTCCAGCAAAGATAATATTACTATTGGTTTCTGCATATCTTATGTCAACTTATTAGCCGATGTAATCAATACAACAAACCTTACTTATGACAAGGGTAGTTTAAAAATCACCGAAAATGATCGACTACTTTATCAAAGTGCTACAGATATAAAAAACTTACAACTACTGGCTAATAAAAACCTAGCCTATCCCCTAACTAATTGGCAAATTAGTTATTATGGAGAACCCCCGCATACCCTAACCACCTATATATGGGGTATTGTAGCTATCCTATTACTACTAGTTTCTATTGGTTTTATTTTGTTTAACCTCTATAGAGAATATATGCGTACAACACGCCAAGCGATGCAACAAGTTAACTTTGTTAGCCAAGTTTCTCATGAATTAAAAACACCCCTCACCAATATCACCCTTTATGCGGAATTATTAAAAGAAGAACAAGAAGAAGATAACGCCGATCAACAAGCCTATACTGAAGTGATTATTAATGAGAGCCAGCGTCTTTCACGCTTAATACAAAATATTCTTAGTTTTACTAAAACACCCAAAATACATTTAACACCCTTTAATTTAAGTGAAACACTCACTCAAGTTGCTCATACTTTCTCACCTTCTTTTACTAGTAAAGGAATAAATTTAGTTTTAACTATTCCTGACAATATCACTGTTACTTCTGATATTGACCGTGTCACCCAAATTATCTGTAACTTTCTAAGTAATGCTGAAAAATATGCGGCTCAAGGTAAACAGGTCGATCTTAATTTAATACCGCATACTAATTATATTGATATTCAAGTACGTGATTATGGTAATGGCATAGCCAATAAAGAACATAAACTTATTTTTACACCCTTCTATCGTATTAAATCTACCATCACAGAAGGTGTTTCTGGTACAGGTATTGGACTAACCATTGCCAAACAATTAGCCACTAGCCTACAAGCTGAAATTCTTATTACTAACACTAACCCTGGTGTATGTTTTACCTTACGACTTTGGCAACTACCAGACTCACAAGGAACAGGTAATTAATTATGAAAATTCTTATTGCTGAAGATGACCTTAACATTCGCCAAGGTTTAGAAAAAGCGTTAGCACGTGAGGGCTATACTCTGATTACAGCTGAAAATGGTAAAGTTGCTTTAGAAAAATATCAACAAGAAAAACCAGACTTTATTATTCTAGATATTATGATGCCAGAACTAGATGGTTATTCAGTCTGCCGAGAAATTCGTAAACATAACGACCATATTCCCATTGTATTTTTATCAGCTAAAGATGAAGAAATTGACCGAGTAGTTGGTTTAGAACTAGGTGCAGATGATTATATTAGTAAACCTTTTGGCATTCATGAAATAAGAGCGAGAATAAAAACCATTGCTCGTCGTTGTTTACGTGATGCAACAGAAAAAAAAGATAATCATTTTATCTTTGGTGATCTAACTATTTATCCCCAAGAGCTTTGTGCAACTCGAGGTGAACAACGATTAGAATTATCATTAAGAGAAATAAAAATTCTAGAATGCCTTTATGCTCATCGTAATCAAGTAGTAACCAGAGATATGTTATTTAATGCAGCATGGGGTTATGAACATATTCCTAACAGCCGTACTTTAGATCAACATATTTCCCACTTAAGAAAAGCAATTGAGTTAGATGCCAATAATCCACAACTTATAAGAACAGTACATGGTATGGGATACAGATATCAAGAAAATTAAATAGTTATTTTTAAGTTTAATAATTAATTAAAAATTTAATTCTATTTTAAGTTTTAATTTATATAATTGCTTTTTTTATTATCATAGTAACAAAAGGAGTTCCCATAATGGGATTGATGTTTACTGGTATTGGTTTAAATCTACTAGGTGTTTTTTATATTTACTATTATGTTACTGAAGTAAGCCCTAGTTCTGGTGCAGAAGGTTTTACACTAGTTGTATTAGCTTGTTGGTTACTATCACTTATTGGTGGTTTCTTAGCAGCAGTAGGTAAACGTAAAATCGGCTCTGTACTTGTGATTATAGGAAGTGTCATTTTTGTTCCACTTGGAATGGTGGCTATTTTTGGCGCAATAAGAATAAAAGAACCTACACAAATTGATTTAGAAACCCGTCGCCAAGCTGCTGCTAATCAACAGGATAATAATCAATGACTAATACAACACAAGAAAATACTCAAGATAGCAACATATTTTATGCTCAAAAATATACTGGATTAAATATAGGGGTTGCTATCCTCCTCATTATTGTAGGCTTGTTTGCCGTAACTATGACAGGTGCAGGTGGTGCACCTATTGGCTTCGGTATATTATTTATTATTATCACTATGATGACTCATAATATGCATTATGTAATCATCGATAAAGACTATATTGCAGTAAAACCAGCCCCTGCAAGAAGCAGAGTTAACATTCTATTTAGTGAAATTACTTCTATAACTAAAGAGCCGAAAAAGATCACTATTTTTTATAAAATACATGGTGAACAAAATGCTCAAGAAAAGAAAATAGTTATTGCGCTTAATATATTAGAGGAATCTGAAAAACAAAGATTATTATTAGTAATTAATAATGCGCTTGGTGAGAGAATTAAATAGTTATTTTCTTCATAAGAAACCTCTATGAAAAATAGAGGTTCTGTATTTTTTTATTATCCCTGTATAAATTTAAGCACTACAATCATCAGATACACGATCAATAATAGTTAAATACCACTGATTATCTATTTCTGTTAAATAAAATACCAGTGATTCTCCATCATTATCCACTACTACAATACGTCGACTATTTTGCTCAACATTTTGGTATTTTTTATAAGTAGTTGTATCTATCTCTATAAACTCATATTTAACCAAAAACTTTATGATTCCAGTAAATAATTTATCCTTTCCTTTATTATTATAAACACCTTTGTAGTGATTAGAGATATGTTATTAATACAGCATGGGGTTATGAACATATTCCTAACAGCCGTACCTTAGATCAGCATATTTCAAAATTACGTAAAACATAGAGATAGATATTAATACCCTTTACTTATTCATACTATTCATGGTATAGGTTATCATTATCAAACTAATTAACGAGTTAATTTACTATTCTTTTTATAACTCAAAATAACGTTTAGAAAAATGCAAAAACTATTAATTACAATAATCTTTATAAGTTACTTTATATCATTTATTTCTTATGAATTTATAATGTACT
>JBEBWU010000347.1:0-3477 GCA_040391985.1 Entomomonas sp.
TTTTGGTATTTGCTTTTGTTAGCGCTGTTAATCCTATGTTAGTTGTGTTAGTTGTTATTCTTTCCTTATTGACTGAATATGCTGGTGTTATGGGGCCGCTAGTTGGAGCCTCACGTCGCTATGATGGGCCTATGGGGAAAAGTGATAGGGCATTGGCATTTGGAGTAATTAGTGCGTGCATTGCTATAGGCTGGTTACCATTAACATGGATTAATCCATTATTATGGATTATTGCTGGACTGTTAGTTTATACATTAGTAAATCGTATAAGACAAGGGTTGAAAGAAGTTTCTAATAATTAAAAAGGAATGCATATGCGTCAAGAACAACAAAAGAAATTTACTAGCCATGATGGCGTAGAGTTATTTTATCGCCACTGGCCAGCTATAACAGAAGATTCTAAAGGTAATGCGCCAGCGATTATATTATTTCATAGGGGGCATGAGCATTCTGGTCGTATTGCTCATTTAGTTGAAGAGCTAAATTTACCAGAGTTTCAATTTTTTGCATGGGATGCAAGGGGTAATGGCCAATCTCCAGGGGAAAGAGGTGATGCTCCAAGTTTTGCATGGATTGTGAGAGATGCAGAGTATTTTTTTCAGCATATAAAAACTTGTTATGACTTAAAGGATGAAGATATTGCGGTTATAGGGCAAAGTGTTGGTGCAGTTATAACGTCCACTTGGGTACACGATTATGTGCCTAATATTCGAGCTATGGTTTTAGGTTCGCCTGCTTTTAGTGTGAAGTTGTATGTGCCATTTGCTGTTCCGGGTTTAAAGTTACTTTATAATTTAAGGGGTAACTTTTTCGTCAACAGCTATGTAAAACCTAAGTTATTAACTCATGACAAAGAACGAGAAGAATCATTTAAGACTGACCCACTAATAGCACGTCCCATCTCAACAAGGGTTTTATTAGATTTATATAGTACTTCTGAGCGTGTTGTAAAAGATGCTCAATCTATCCATATACCCACGCAGATGTTAGTTTCTGGTTCAGATTATGTAGTACGTCATAAGCCACAAAGGCAGTTTTTTGATAATTTAGGCAGTGCTAAAAAAGAATATCATGTGTTGTCTGGTTTTTATCATGATACATTGGGTGAAAAAGATCGTCATTTAGCAATAGAAAGGGCTAGACGATTTATTTTAGAATGCTTTGCAGAACCTTATGCTACACCATCTTTGCTCCATGCTGACAGGATTGGTTATACCCGAGCAGAGTCAGATGATTTATCACTACCAGTACAGGGTACCTTTAAGAAATTGTATTGGAAAATAACACATACTGGTTTGAAGTATGCGAGTAAGATTTCTGATGGCGTCAAATTAGGTTTTGATACAGGTTTTGATTCTGGCAGTTCTTTAGATTATGTTTATCGTAATCAGCCATCAGGTGTTTCAGGTTTTGGACGATTTATAGATTTTCTTTATTTACAATCTATTGGCTGGCGTGGCATTCGACAACGTAAAATCCATGCTGAAGAGTTATTGAAGTTAGTTATTGAACAATTAAATCGGGCAGGTAAACCAGTTAATATCGTTGATATTGCAGCGGGACATGGTCGTTATATTTTAGAAGCGATTAGTCAACTCAATAAGTTGCCCGATTCAGTATTATTACGTGATTACAGTGATATTAATGTGCGTGATGGTCAAGCATTAATCGCTGCTAAAGGATTGACCAATATTGCTCGTTTTGAAAAGGGTGATGCATTCAATAAGGAACAGTTAGCAGCATTAGATCCAAAGCCAACCTTAGCAGTGGTGTCTGGATTATATGAGTTATTTGGTGATAATCAATTAATCAGTGATTCTCTAGCAGGTTTAGCTGAGTCGATGGAAGAGGGTAGTTATTTAGTTTATACAGGGCAACCTTGGCATCCACAGTTAGAGTTTATTGCACGTGCGCTGACCAGCCATCGAGAAGGACAAGCGTGGGTGATGAGGCGTCGTACTCAATTAGAAATGGATCAACTAGTAGAGGCTGCAGGTTTCCGTAAAATTACCATGCGTATCGATGAGTGGGGAATATTTACAGTATCTATTGCACAACGAGTTAAATGATGTTTACTGAAAGAGAGCAAGGCTTGTTACCAAGAGCTTTGCTCTGGTTGGTTTGCTTAGGTAGTTTCTTTTTTATTAGTTATGGTCTAGCTAATTGGGTTACATCATTACGCTCTGATGTAGGAAGTGTCGTTTTTAGTTGGGAACATAACATTCCTTTATGGTCTTGGACAATTGTTCCTTATTGGTCGATTGATCTGTTATATGGCCTAGCTATCTTATTAGCCACCACAAAAAAAGAACTGGATACACTGGCGAGAAGATTACTAACAGCACAGATTATTTGTGTGAGCTGTTTTTTATTATTTCCTTTACGTTTTACGTTTGATCGTCCTGCGTTAGATGGTTTTTTCGGTTTAATGTTTGATATTTTAATGGGTTTTGATAAACCGTTTAATCAAGCGCCATCATTGCATATAACCTTATTAGTTATCTTATGGGTGTTTTATGCAAAGCATATCAGTAAAAGCTGGCGCTGGTTATTACACAGTTGGTTTTTGTTAATAGGGTTATCTGTATTAACTACATGGCAACACCACTTTTTTGATATTCCAACAGGTATGCTTGTAGGTTGTTTATGTATTTGGTTATGGCCTGAGCATACGAGCTCTCCTTTACAGACTAGAAGTTATCCAAAACAATGGCGCTGGACATTGATTTATTTACTAAGTAGCCTGTTAATAGTTAGTGTAGGTATTTATTTAGGTGGCTGGTGGTTGTGGTTATGTTGGCTTGCTACTGCATTATTATTAGTGTCATTAAATTATAGTTTTATTGGTACTTTGGGGTTTCAAAAGCAAGCAAATGGAAAATTTAGTCTTCCTGTTTGGTTACTTTATGCGCCTTACATCTTAATTATGTGGATTAACTCTAGATTATGGACAAGAAAAAATAATCCAGTGGATTTGGTGATCGAGGATATTTATTTAGGTCGCATCCCGAGCCAAGCAACGTTAGATCAAAATCAGTTTAATAGTATTGTAGATTTTTGTGCTGAATTACCGATAGCTAGTTATCAAGGCAATTATTATTTGATACCTGTGTTAGATATGACGGTACCTACAGTGGAAATCTGTAAACAGGCAGCATTGACTATCGATCAGTGTAATCAACAAGGTAAAGTATTGGTTTGTTGTGCGCTAGGTTATTCAAGAAGTGCTGTTGCGATAGTTGCTTGGTTGTTGTGGAGTAACAAAGCAACAACAATAGAAGATGCAATAGCTATGGTACGCAAAGCACGGCCAGATATTGTGATAAGCAGAGGGCAGCAAAGTGTTTTACAACAATGGATGGTGACTATTAATAATGATAAATAATGTTAAGCAAGTTTCTTTGTTTGTTTTGGTAAGTTTATTAAAGCAAGCTAGAAAAATAGATAGCACTTCATCTTTGATAACTATTACTGCAT
>JBEBWU010000348.1:0-3476 GCA_040391985.1 Entomomonas sp.
GTAATTGCTGTAATAGGTAAGCCTAGTTATATACTAGATAATCGTTATGTATGGCGCTTTAATACTGAGACTAGAGAAACTGTTTTTCGAACAACTCCCTATACTACCTTTGAAACGAAGTATATTAATGGCCAACAAATGATGGTTCCTAAAACAGAATATCGCTATGAAAGTGAAAGCATAGATGTGGTTAGGAGTTGTGAGTTAATATTAGTAGCAGATAATGAGCAAAAAGTGATTTTTAGAGAGGCAACAGGTAATTATTGCAGCGGACTTTATAATAAAAAGTTAAGTAACTATTTGATGGATCAAGGGAAGTTAAGTAAATCTCATATTTTAGTTCACACTTTATTATTTATGGTAAGTATTGCAGGTGCCTACGGGTCATTAGTAGGGAACTAGTGATATAATTTATACTCTAATGTTCGTCAATAATAAGCATATTATCACTCGTCAATACCATGTATGCACTATACAATATTCGGTGTTGTATGTAGTTCATTACTAACTTCACAATAAAATAATTTATGAATAATAATCCGTTAACAATTAAATGGTGTACTGAATCAGTATTACAAGAGCAAGTAACAGAGTTAGAGGCTGATTGGTTATTTAATGAAGATTCTCTTACGCAAAGATTAACAGCAGTTAGTCAACAACAATTCTCTATTGAGGTATTACTGGAAGAATGGCAGACATTACGTCAGGATGAATACCAAAAGCTTGCAGCGCCTATTGATAAAAAAGGTTGGGTAAGAGAGGTTTTTTTAAAGGGTTGTGGTGAACCTTGGGTTTATGCGCGTAGCGTTGCTTTACAGACTGATTTAAAAAATGATCAATACGATCTAACCAATATTGGTGAAAAATCATTAGGTTCTATATTATTTATTGATAAGACTTTTCAAAGAACACCCCTTGAAGCAACGCGTTATCCTGTTGAGTTATTACCAATAACTCATCAGTTTCAAAATTTATGGGGAAGATGGTCAAGTTTTATTAATGAAGAAGTCAATGTGATTGTACAAGAAGTATTTTTGCCCGCTTTTTGGCGAAAACTACTATAGCTATCTCCCTAGTTTTTTATACTTTGTTGAATGGCTTAGCCGTACTAGCTGTACTGTCTTCAGCCATCCGCCTTGTCTAAAAAACTATGGAAACAGCTATAGGTCAATAGTGAGAAGAAGGGCAATATAATCATTGCCCTTTATAGAAAGCTTAAACTTTTAAGTAATTTAGAATACCTTCAGCAGCACCACGACCTTCTGCAATAGCAGTAACGACTAGATCAGAGCCTCTGACCATATCGCCACCTGCAAATATTTTAGGATTATTGGTTTGATATTGGTAAGGACCTGTTGCTGGCGCAACTACACGGCCTTGGCTATCTAAGTTGATTTTATATTCCTTAAACCAAGGGGCAGGACTTGGACGGAAGCCAAAAGCAATAATAACTGCATCAGCTGGTAATATTTCTTCTGAACCTGCAATAGGTACAGGTGAACGGCGACCTCTAGCATCAGGTTCCCCCAGTTCTGTTTCTACTACTTTAATTCCTTCTACCTTGCCATTACCAACAATCTCTATAGGTTGGCGGTTAAATAAAAATCTAACCCCTTCTTCTTTAGCATTTTTGACTTCTTTGCGAGAACCAGGCATATTTTCAGCATCACGACGATAGGCGCAAGTAACGGTTGTTGCACCTTGGCGAATGGATGTACGAGTACAGTCCATGGCGGTATCACCACCACCTAATACAACCACTTGTTTACCTTTCATGGAGATAAAATCATCAGCTGATTTTTCAAAGCCAAGGTTATGATTTACATTAGCAATTAAAAAGTCTAATGCGTCATAAACACCTGCTAAGTTTTCCCCAGGAAAGCCACCTTGCATATAGGTATAAGTACCCATGCCCATAAATACAGCATCGTATTCGTTGAGTAACTGTTGTATAGAGATATCTTTACCAATTTCGGTATTAAGACGGAACTCAATACCCATTTCTGTAAAGATTTCACGGCGACGACTCATAACAGTTTTTTCTAATTTAAATTCTGGAATACCAAAAGTAAGTAGGCCACCAATTTCTGGATTACGGTCAAACACAACAGGAGTGACACCATTACGAACAAGTACATCTGCGCAGCCTAAACCTGCAGGCCCAGCACCAATAATAGCTACTTTTTTACCTGTGGCTTTAACATGAGAAATATCAGGTTTCCAGCCCATAGCAAAGGCAGTATCGCTGATATATTTTTCCACTGAGCCAATAGTAACAGCACTAAAACCTGTTTGATTAAGTGTGCAAGCTCCCTCACAAAGACGGTCTTGTGGACATACGCGACCACAGACTTCTGGTAAGCTATTAGTTTGATGAGAAAGCTCCGCAGCTTCAAAAATACGGCCTTCTGTAACTAATTTTAACCAGTTAGGAATATAGTTGTGAACAGGACATTTCCATTCACAATAAGGGTTGCCACAATCAAGACAACGTTCAGCTTGTTCTGTAGCACGTTCTGGTTCAAATATATTATAGATTTCAATAAATTCTCTTTTGCGTTTACCTAAAGCTTTTCTTTTAGGTTCTTTACGTAACACGTCAAGAAACTGGAAGTCGTTATGTATATGTTCAGTCATTTACAACCTCATTACCGCTAAGCGGTAGTAATTACGGTGAGAGGTATTAACCACTCACTTTAGTCTATTATTGTGGATTTGCACGGGTACTGCTTAATAGCATTTTTAAATTAGCTGCTTTAGGTTTAACCAACCAAAAACTACGGATGTAATCATCTAAGTTATCAGCTATTTCTTTACCCCAAGCACTCTCTGTTTCAGCCACATACTCATCCAATACACTTTGTAAATGGTTGCGGTAGGCTTCCATTGTTTCTTTGCTGATTCGTTGAATTTCAACAAGATCATGATTTACTAAATCCACAAAAGTACGGTCTAGGTCTAACACATAGGCAAAGCCACCTGTCATACCTGAACCGAAGTTATAACCTGTTTTTCCTAATACGCAGATAAAACCACCTGTCATATATTCACAGCAGTGATCGCCTGTTCCTTCAACAACAGCATGAGCACCAGAGTTACGTACCCCAAAACGCTCACCAGCCGTACCTGCTACAAAGAGTTTTCCTCCTGTAGCGCCATATAAACAGGTATTACCTACAATAGCTGACTCTTGGGTTTTTAGAGTACTATCTTTTGGTGGAGTAATCACAATCTTACCCCCTGTCATACCTTTGCCCACATAGTCGTTAGCATCACCTTCTAAGTGAAGATGTAAACCACCAGCATTCCATACACCAAAGCTTTGTCCTGCTGTTCCAGTGAAACGGAAGGTAATAGGATTTTGTGACATGCCTTGATTACCATGTAATTTTGCAACCTCACCAGATACTCTTGCGCCTATGGAGCGATCACAATTGCAAATATTGAGTTCAAACTCTCCACCAGATAATGACTCA
>JBEBWU010000349.1:0-3473 GCA_040391985.1 Entomomonas sp.
TAGCAGAGTATCTAACAGAGTGTTATCAGCAGTTAATAAAGCATTGCTACCATAATGATGGTACGCCTATTTTTGAGCAACAGAAAATAGATCGTGTCACTGTTGCTTGTGAATTTGATTTACTGGTGCTGATTAAGGGCGAGTTTTCTTCTTTAGAAAAAATAGCCATGTTAACTGCCAAAGAATATTGGTTATACGAAGCTTTAGAACTAACCCCTGTTATGCAATTATTAGCACAAAAGCTTTCAGATGGTTTAGCTTACAAAACACCTAAAATAAGAGCAAAAAGAAAGTGTTTATTGGCATTATTACAAACAGATGGTGAAAACTTATTTGATAGTTTAGAAGCCTTTCTAGAAAACTTTGCAATAATGGATGTACCCATGATTATGGTTAAACCTGTTTTAGATAACCATTTTGAAGGGGTATTAAAGAAAATAGACTATAGAACAAAGGAAGATAGTAGTAAGTTTTCTCTTAACATAGGTTAATGTTTAGATAAAAAGCTATCTCTAACTAGATGATAAACATAATATAACGATTTATGTAACCAAGCATAAGGATAAGTTAAGCTAGGCTTACAATCATTAAAAACTATGTTATATTGCTAGATTATTCGGCTAACTCCCTGCAATCAGAGAATTATGAATATTAAGCTAACTGATAAAGAGAAAATCAAAGTTAATGATCCAGATGATCTATTTGCTATTATGCAGCGTATTTTATTGCGTGATAATAAAATAGACCAAGATAAGGAGCATTTTTGGATTGTAGGAATGAACCAAGCAGGGTTGATTCTCTATATCGAGTTAGTCAGTCTAGGTGGTACTAAATCTACGATTGTTGAACCCATGAAAGTATTTCGTGTAGCGGTAATGAAAAATGCTACTCGAGTAATTGCAGTACACAATCACCCAGCAGGTTCAATGACACCTTCTACCCAAGATAAAGAAATAACTGATCGTTTAATTCAAGTAGGTAAAATTCTAGATATCCAACTAGATGACCACCTTATTATTAGCCCAAAAACCTATGCAAGTTTTAAGGCGCTAGGCTTAATGGATGAGCTAGCCAAAAGCTTAAAATATGTACCTACTTACCAAGTAGTAGAGCAGATTAGAAAAGAAGAAAAGGCGATTGCTAAAGAGGCTCTTAATGCTGAAAAAGAGCATCGTAAAAAGATAGAATTACAATTAGCTTCTGCTGTAGATTTTTTATTAAACAAAGATATCCCAACTGAACAAATAGCAGAAATCTTAGGTATTTCTATTAAAGAAATTGAGGAGATTTTAAAGAAGAAAAGCTAGTGTAATAGAAAATATAATTTCTATTAAAATATTAGTGTAGAATTATTTTATGGATATAATTATTTTTTATTATTGAGAGTAATAAGGTGATATACATTTTTGCTGGTCTTATTGTCTTTATAATTAACCTATTTATAGGTAGCATATTTTTTTCTACTAAAGATTATGTTATTAAAGCTGTTATAGGATCAGTTTGGATTATGGTAATACTACTTACGCCTATTTTATTTTTTTGTTCTATGTGGCTTGTGGTAGGTTTGAGTTTTTACTTACATTGATATTTTTGATAAATTATTTATCAGTTTTCATATTTTAAAGGCACCTAGTTAAATAACTAGGTGCCTTTAAAACCTTTTTAATGCCCACTACAACCACAACCACCATGTCCACAGCAATCATCATCTTCTGCTAAGGCTGCGCCTTCTTCCATTGCTTCTAGTTCTAATTGTAAGCTAACTAGATTAGTAGCCATAGGGCGTAGTACTAGGTTGGTAAATTCTGTATCATCTTCTGCTACATCAGTACCAATAAATAATTGGCCACCAATATTTTGTACCCATAGCTCTTTGCCATTTAGAATAATAGCAAAGCGACCACAGTTAGTTTTTTGGGTATTGCCATCAGCATCTTCTAGTAGTAATTCAATCGTTTCGTTCATAGTATATTCTCTTAATAAATAATAATTAGGCTAATTTTTGGATAGCTTGTTCAAAGCGTTGTAAGCCTTTTTTGATATCGGCTTCTTCAATAATCAGGCTAGGCGCTAGACGAATAACTTCTGGGCCTGCTTGTAATAGCATTAAACCTTGTTGTTCAGCTGCCTGTAAAATTTCTTTAGTACGTTCTTTCCATTCTGGGCTAAGTACACAGCCAATTAATAAACCTTTACCACGTACTTGCGAGAAGATATTGTATTGCTTGCCAATACGTTCTAATTCTTGTTGAAATAGGGCACGACGTGTAGCAACTCCCTCTAATATTTGAGGTGTGTTTACAATATCAACTACTTTGTTAGCAACCGCACAGGCTAAAGGATTGCCACCATAGGTTGTACCATGTACGCCCACTGAAAAACTTTTGGCTATATGTTCTTTGGTAAGCATTGCGCCAATGGGGAAACCACCACCTAAACATTTAGCATTGCTTAAAATATCGGGAATTACATTGTAGTGCATATAGGCAAATAGCTTGCCAGTACGTCCCATACCTGTTTGTACTTCATCAAAGATGAGTAATGCATTGTGTTTATCACAAAGCTTTCTAACACCTTCTAGATAGGCTTGATCTGCTGGTAAAACACCACTCTCACCTTGAATAGGTTCAAGAATAACTGCACAGGTTTTATCAGAAATAGCGGCTTCCATTGCGGCTAAATCATTGTAAGCTACATGAGTAATACCTTCAATTTTAGGACCAAAGCCACTGGAGTATTTGGCTTGACCACCAGTGCTTACAGTAAAGTAGGTACGACCATGAAAGCTATTAATGGTGGAGATAATTTCATATTTATCTTCACCAAAGTTATCAAAGGCATAACGACGGGCTAGTTTAAGTGCTGCTTCATTAGCTTCTGCACCTGAGTTGGAAAAGAAAGCACGATCAGCAAAGGTAGCTTCAGTTAGTTTTTTCGCTAGTTCTAGAGCAGGCTCATTAGTAAAGATATTGGAAATATGCCAAAGTTTATGGGCTTGTTCAGTTAAAGCTTCAACAAGGGCAGGGTGGGCATGACCTAGTACATTAACTGCAATGCCGCCTGTAAAGTCTATATAGTCTCGTCCTTCCTGATCCCACACTTTAGAGCCTTGCCCTTTAACAGGAATAAAGTTAGCAGGTGAGTAAACAGGAACGATATAACGATCAAAATCAGTACGACTTACAGTAGACATAAATACAAGCTCCTAGCATTTAATGGATAGTGGGCAAATTACAGCACTGAATTAAAACAAAAAAGGCGTCTTTGGTAAGACGCCTTTTTGATATTCGAACAATGAATTGCTTATTTCTTACCGAAACCACCAAAACGTTGTTTGAAACGATCAATACGACCACCAGTGTCTAATACTTTTTGTTTGCCAGTGTAGAAAGGATGGCAAGCAGAGCATACGTCAATAGTGATGTCTTTGCATAAAGTTGAAGCAGTTTCGATAACATTACCACAGCTACAAG
>JBEBWU010000350.1:0-3464 GCA_040391985.1 Entomomonas sp.
TAAACATTTATTCTGTTGCTATGATACTGCTATATTCATTTTAAAAAAAGTTATAACCTACTAATGGCTGATGAATTTTTCTAACTAGCTTAATAGAGTTTAACTAATCATGCTGTAAATAAACTAAATCTAGAGTAAAATAGATAGTTTTATTAGCCCAACTTGTAGAATTTTGGTTACCTTAACTTATGAACAAAAATGAAGAGCCTATTTATCGAGTGATTTTCCTAAATCAAGGACAGGTTTATGAAATGTATGCCAAACAAATATATCAAAGTGATTTGTGGGGTTTTCTTGAAATAGAAGAGTTTATTTTTGGTGAACGCACTCAGATGGTAGTTGATCCTAGTGAGGAAAGACTAAAATCTCAATTTGAAGGTGTTAACAGAAGTTTTATTCCAATGCATAGTGTCATTCGTATTGATGAAGTAGAACGTTTAGGAGTTGCCAAGATCACAGAAGCGAAAGGTACTGGCAATATTATGCCGTTTCCTATGCCGCCTCTTCCTACTAAATAATATAGTTAACTACAGTTACTCTTTAATATTTTTTAGATAGAGTCGAAACGTTTTACCCAAAATATAGTTAGCCTGTTGCAGTTCTTGTGGACTCATAAGGTCTGCTGCCACATCAGCTTCATCCATAGCTTCATCAGAACCATTAATACCTGCTATTTTAAAAATAATGTAGGCTTGTAAATTATTAATGGGTACGCCTTGTCCTTGTAAATACATATAGCCTAATCGCACTTGTGCATCAACATGTGCTTGGGCAGAAGCTTGTTTAAACCAATAAAGTGCCTCTGAATAGTTAGCAGTAACTAATTTTCCTTCGCCATAATAAAGCCCCAATTGGTATTGAGCCTCTTTATCTCCTGTTTTAGCAGCCGTCAAACAACGATCTAACATAAAAGCCTGTTGTTCTTGGGGCACATTAAATGTACAACTTGTTATCGTTGGTAAATTTAGTCCCTCTGCTAATAATTGATTAACAAATAGTAATAGCAAACAACTAATCGAATAGAATTTGCAATAAGAACTGTTCATAGCTCTATTTAAGTACTCCTAACAACAACGATGGCCTTACAAGAAATCTTACCTAAAGTGTACGCCCTTTTATATAAAACATTAATAGCCGCCAAAAAATAATTTGATGCTTGTTATTCATTGGTTAAGCTATCGGGACCTTCTAACTGTTCCCAAAATGATTTAATGGCATTTTTCTTAATTAATGAACAACGATAAAGACGTATTTCCAATGGGATAAACCATTGACTATCACCACAAATCACTAACTCTTTACGAGCCAGCTCATTTTCCACACTCAATTTAGGTAACCATGCCACACCTAAACCTTCCATAGCCATTGCTTTTAAACTGTCTGCCATAGCTGTTTCAAAGAGCTTCACATAGCGTAGCTTAGATTGACGTAGTAGTAAATTAACTGAATGTCCTAGAAAGGCACCTTGCCCATAGGCAAGTAAAGGGAATTGTTGTTGATTATTTATTTCAAATAATGGTTTCTTATATTCATCAAAACCACACACAGGAACCATTTCTGTATGCCCTAAAACTAACCAAGGAAATAACTCTGGTGGAAGTTGTAAAGCAGATTCAGGATCATGATAAGCCAACATTAAATCACATGCACCTTCACGCAAAGCACGGGTAGCATCCCCCACATTGGCAGCAACTAACCGACAAGTAACAGATAAGCCCTCTCTACGAAGCTTTGCCATCCATTGTGGAAAAAAACCTTGCGCTAATGAGTGAGCTACAGCAAATTGTAATACTTCACCTTGTGTGGTATCTGTATGATGAATATGCCTAACCACCTCATGCAGTTGCTCTATTACATTTCTTGCAGTAATTAAAAAAACTTGACCTGACTCGGTTAACTCAATGGGTGTTTTAGAACGATTAATTAAACTAAAACCTAACGCCTCTTCTAAATTTTTAATGCGGCGACTAAAAGCAGGTTGTGTTACAAAACGTTGCTCCGCAGCCTTAGAAAAACTACAGGTTGTAGCAAGGGCACTAAAGTCTTCCAGCCATCTTAATTCAAGGTTCATGTCCATTTTATCCTAAAAATAAAAAAACCACATTATGCAAATTTTGCATAGCATAGCAAATAAAGGCATTTGTAAGAAGTCCTTTTAGATCCTATTATTTCGCAAATTTCGTAGTAACCGCATTTCAAAAACAGGTTTTTATTATGTCTAATTCTGCATCAGTCCGTATTGAAAAAGATTTATTAGGTACTTTAGAAGTACCCAACGATGCCTATTATGGTATTCAAACATTAAGAGCGATTAATAATTTTAGGCTCACAGGTATCACCTTATCTCATTTCCCTAAACTAGTGAATGCGCTAGCTATGGTTAAATGGGCTGCTGCAGAAGCTAACCATGAATTAGGCTATTTATCTGATGAAAAACATGCTGCTATTGTTAAAGCCTGTGAACGTATCACTAATGGTGAATTTCATGATCAATTCTTAGTGGATATGATTCAAGGTGGTGCAGGTACTTCAACTAATATGAATGCCAATGAAGTCATTGCCAACATCGCTTTAGAAGAAATGGGGCACCAAAAGGGTGAATACAAATATTTACACCCTAATAACGATGTAAATATGGCTCAATCTACTAACGATGCTTACCCAACAGCCATTCGTGTTGGTTTATTATTAGGCTATGATTCTTTATTAGATGCATTAGGTAAACTTCGTGACTCTTTTGCACAAAAAGGTGGAGAGTTTGCCCATGTGATTAAAATGGGACGTACTCAATTACAAGATGCTGTACCTATGACATTAGGCCAAGAGTTCAACGCTTTTGCTACGACCCTTACTGAAGATGTAGACCGTATTCGTCTATTAATCCCTGATTTACTGCGTGAAGTAAACCTTGGCGGTACAGCGATTGGTACAGGTATTAATGCTGACCCTCGTTACCAATTCTTAGCAGTACAACATTTAGCACGCATTACAGGACACCCTTTATTACCTGCTACAGACTTAATTGAAGCCACCTCAGATATGGGTGCTTTCGTATTACTTTCTGGCATGTTAAAACGTACAGGTGTGAAATTATCAAAAATCTGTAATGACCTAAGATTATTATCAAGTGGTCCAAGAACAGGTATTAATGAAATTAACTTACCAGCAAGACAACCTGGGAGCTCTATCATGCCTGGTAAAGTTAACCCTGTGATTCCTGAAGCGGTTAACCAAGTAGTATTTGAAGTGATTGGTAATGACCTAGCATTAACAATTGCGGCAGAGGGTGGTCAGTTACAATTAAATGTAATGGAACCTCTTATTGCCTATAAAACATTTGACTCCATAAGACTATTAAGTCGTGCTATGGAAATGTTACGTACCCTTTGTATTGAAGGCATCACTGCGAATGTTGAACGCTGTAAAGACCTTGTTGAACACTCAATAGGTTTAGTAACAGCACT
>JBEBWU010000351.1:0-3451 GCA_040391985.1 Entomomonas sp.
AAATTACTATTAATAATTATTTTAAAGCATCAGAGCATCAAACAATTCAAAAGTTTGAGTTCATGGATGTAAATGGTCAAGTAATACCCTCTCAAACGATTAATGATATTAGAAGTGATAATTATATATTTACCTTTGAGGGTATTAATGGAAAAAATAATACCATTCTAGGGAGTCAAATAAATGGTAAGGACTATATTATAGGTGGTGATCGTAACGATAATATTACAGGTTCAGGCACCATAATAGGTGGTGAAGGAAATGATGTAATAAATATCAAAACTAATGGTAGCTCAGATACTATTATCTTTAATAAAGGTGATGGTAAGGACGTTATTAACAGCTACGATACTGCAGCCATAAAAGGTGAGGATATGATCCAGTTTGGATCAGGTATTACAGCTAGTATGATTTCTACTGAGAAAAAAGGTAATAATCTAATTATTTATATTGATGGTAAAGATTCTGCAGATCAAATTACTATTAATAACTATTTTAAAGGGGCTGATTATCAAACCATACAAAAGATCAAACTTGCTGACAACACAGTATTGAATGCTTACTTTAATGGTAATGGAGTTGAATTTGTATCAGGCCTTAGAAGTGCTTCGGCTAGTCTAGAGAACCAAACTAATGGTTTAATAGATGCAATGGCTGCATTTGCTCCACAATCTTCAGCTGACTTGTTAATCGATGAGAAAACATTAGATCTCAATTCTACATTAATAGCTGTAAATGTTTAATTATCTAATTATATAAATTAAATCCCCTATATATTAGGGGATTTTTTATTTTAAGATTAATAAACAAGGATAAGATTTATAGGGTAATTAACAGCTTGTTGGATGTATATAAAGAAATAGTTAAATAACAAAATTAATCTGTTGAAGAGTATTTATTTGCTTTAAATAAAAAAGGCTAACAAATTAAATTTGTTAGCCTCTGTATATGGTGCCCAGAGCCTGTCTCGAATTAATATCTATATAAATCTATAACCACATAAAAAGCTAGTTATACTAATTGATATACAAGGATAATATATCATGATTGATGTGTATAGAACTATAGACAGCTCACAACAATAGGGGTTAAATAATCTAATCCTTAAAGGATTTTAAATAATGGCTAGAGTAATAACCCCTTTAACAGATACCAAGATTAATAACACTAAAGCAAATAATAAAAAATATCTTAAGCTATTTGATGGTGGTGGTTTATTCTTATCAGTTGCCCCTAGTGGTAGTAAGGTATGGAAAATAAAATACAATAAGCCAGATGGTAGGGAGTCTCTAATTACTGTCAGTGATTATCCCAGTACATCATTAAAAGACGCTAGAGCAAAAAGGGAAGAAGTAAAAAGCCTATTAGCTAAAGGGATAGACCCATTTCAAGAGAGGCAAAAAGTTAAGTTAGTCACAGATAATAAAAATACTTTTGAACTGATAGCGCGGGAATGGTTAAAACAAACAGCCGATAGTAAAAAATGGAAGCCTGTACATATAGTAAAAATGACTGGAATAGTAGAAAACTACATACTAGATTGTTTAGGTAAAAGAGATATTACAACTATAACCTTTACTGATTTAATGCAACCTATCCAAAAAGCTATTAACCAACAATACTATGATCTTGCTAAAACAATAAGACAGACATTAGTTAAAATTATGAGATTAGCGGTTATTAAAGGTATGATTACCACTAACCCCGCCCTCGACTTGGTAGGCTTAGATATAGAGAAAAAATCAGACCACCGCCCCGCATTAAATATTGAACGCTTACAAGAACTAACAGAATGTTTATATAATTATCCCCATTACCCCGTTACTAAATGCGCTCTATTAATGACCTTACATACTTTTGTAAGATCAAGCGAATTAAGATTTGCCCGTTGGAGTGAAATAGACTTTAACAATAAAGTGTGGATTATTCCCGAAACTAGAGAAGCTATCGAGGGAGTTAGATTTGCTGATAGAGGGGCTAAAATGATGACAGCGCACATGGTACCTTTATCAAATCAAGTTATAACCTTATTTACTGAGTTAAAACAAATAACAGGTAACTATGATTTAATATTTACTTACAATGGTATTAAACTCATCTCAGAGAATGCCATAAACGAAGCACTTAGAAAGGTAGGTTGTGATACTAAAACCGAAATATGTGGGCATGGTTTTAGATCATTAGCCTGTAGTGCATTAATAGAAAGTGGTCTATTTAGTGAAGACGCTATAGAGCGACAAATGAGCCACTTAGAAAGAAATAATGTAAGAGCTGCCTATATTCATAAGGCGAAGCACTTAGAGGAAAGAATAAATATTATGCAATGGTGGAGTAACTATATTGTCTATAATAAAGAGCATGGCTATATAGCCCCTTATCAATTCAAAAATGAATATAAATAAGTTGGCGGTTATTCATAATGTGCCAACTACAAAAGTACTTTAAATAATCCTTTCTTTTACTATGCTCCCTTTAATTAGGGGGTGTTTATCCGTTACAACATAAGCTACACAAAGAATGGCGAGGAATTTGTAAACATTACAAAATACCGCCTTTTATTTAAACGTTATATTGAATGCAAAAGTTACCAAAACTCACAGGTATCTATTCATTTATATTCTAATATCTCAAGGTGTTATTTGACGGTATTATTTTTGATGGTATATGATATTGCACCTTATGTGCTCATTTTTTTATGAGATACATGACAACTGCATCAGACACGGCGGATTATGATAATGAATTGGATTAAATAATATTTTATCTATTCACTGAAAATAAGGATATTCTCATGAGTACATGGCTAATTGTCGACGATCACCCAGCAATTTGTTTTGCAGTCAAAGCGATTTTAGCACCTTTGGGCGATAATACTATTATCAGCACTACCGATGGTATCAGCGCGTTATCGCAAATCAAAGAAAAACAACCACAACTCGTGATTCTCGATATCATGCTCAATAAAATGGATGGCCTGCAAATTCTCCAACATCTGCGTCAGTTAGAAATCCCTAGCAAAGTAATTATTTATACCAGCTTGCCAGCCGAAACTTATGCTGAACGAGCTTTACGAGCCGGTGCTTGCGGTTTTTTCGGTAAAAATCAAGATATCAGTCAGTTAGCACCTATGTGTCAGTTAGTGCTACAGAATTACCACTGCTTCCCCAGCTTTATCACTGAATCGCTATTAATATCTTCTACGCCTGAGATTCAAGATAAAAATGCGCTGGCAAAATTATCCGATCGTGAGTTGACAGTTTTACGATATTTATCCGATGGGTTCAGCAATAAAGAAATTGCTGACAAACTCATACTCAGTAATAAAACCATTAGTACTTATAAGTCACGTCTAATAGAGAAATTACAATTAAGTAAACCCGAAGACTTGATCACTTTTCTTGATCGTCAAGATATCAGTGAACATGCACATGAAGATCAATAAGTCTCTTTT
>JBEBWU010000352.1:0-3448 GCA_040391985.1 Entomomonas sp.
ATAACGTTTTCGACATTAGAAAACTCATAGGAAAAGAATCTTTTTGTGAAAATAGCCCTATTCCGTCGGATTTAACAGAGTTATTAGTACAACTAAATGAAGTTCTTAATATTACAGATTTTATAGAACGAATTAACAAATATTAATCCATCAGTTTTAAAGAACGTTTTGTATAAATATCATAACGGCTACTTTTCCCCTCTAACTGATAACTGGGGTTAATACCTTCTATAATCGGTGCCTTACGAAGACGTTTAACTACTACTCGATGACTAGCTAATGCTAATGCAGTTTCTAATAATTGTGTTGCATCTAAATCATCCCCCACTAATGGACGAAATAAACGCATTTCTTTTTTAACTAATGCTGATTTATCACGGTGAGGAAACATAGGATCAACATATACCACTTGTGGAATAACACTTTGCCAATTTTTCATTACATCAATTGCATTACCTTTTATTAGCGTCATTTGTTGTGCAATAGAACAAATTTCACTGTCTTGTAACGCTCGTCGTAAACCATCTTCTAATAAGGCTGCAATAATAGGTTGTCGCTCAATTAAAGTCATTTGACAACCTAAGGTAGCTAAAACAAAAGCATCCTTTCCTAAACCTGCTGTAGCATCTAACACACTAGGTATAATACTCCCTTGTATGCCAACTGCTTTAGCAATCATTTGCCCTTTACCGCCACCAAATTTACGACGATGTGCTATAGCTCCCTCTACAAAATCAACCTTTAACGCACCTATATTTTTTTCAGTTAAACACTGTAATTGTAACCCTTGATCGCCTATTTGGAGAACAAAGTCTGCTTCCCCTTCCATTGGCAAAGCAAGCTCTGAGGCTAATGCTAGTGCCTGCTGTTGCCAATCAGCAGTCATTGCTTCAACACAAATAACAGTTTGTTTTAAATCAGTTACCATTAAAAAATATTTGCCTTATTACTGAAAAATAACTTATATACATACTATCTATAATAGAGGAAGTAAGTTTACCATGACCACTAATGACTTTCAGAGTTTAGCTAATGAAAAATCCTATGCTATACGCTTATTTCAACAACTCAACAAGTTAAACACTAAGCAAAATCTTGTTTTCTCTCCTTTAAGTTTAATGACTCTATTAGGCATTTTACTCAATGTTGCTGATGAGAAAACAAAACAACACATGTTAGAAGCTTGGCATTTTTCTGGTACCGATGCTATTGATAAGATTAACCAATTATTGACTAGCCCTTATACCACCTATAATTGGGAAACAGGCCAACAAGAGATGACACCCCCCGCCTATAAAATTGCTAATGCTCTTTTTTTGCACCCGCAATACCAACTAGCATCAAATTTTCAGCAATTATTGGATAAATACCAAACTCAATATTATCCCTTAGATAACGAAGCCATAACTAAAGCAAATCAATGGGTAAATGAAATAACAGATAGAAAAATTGAAAGCATTATTGACCAATTAGATCCTAACACCGTTCTATTACTTATTAATGCTATTTGTTTTCATGGCAAATGGCCTGATCATTATTTTAACAAACAACACACCAAGCCTGCCCCATTCTATGGTGATAAACAAACTACTGTTGCCATGATGCTGCAAAATAATCTTTCTAACTACTATGAGGATGAGAACTTACAGGCCATTACTGTTGAATATATAGATGAAGAATATTCACTTTTTATTCTATTACCAAAAAGTAAGCAAGCAAATGCATTAAATAACTTAATTGAAAATCTCTCTTATGATTATCTTGATAAAATTCATACTCAAACTTACACCCCTATGGATAATATGAAATATCAAGGTAGTCTTTATTTACCACGTTTTACGATTAACTATGAAAATGATCAATTAAAAGAATATAGCCAACAGCTATTTGGTGTTGACTTAAACTATGATCTTCATACTTTACAGGGTGCTTCTTTTAACAGTGCAATTACTAATCTAAATAAAGATAACCCTTTATTTATTGATCAGTTTATTCATAAAGCAACTATTACTGTTAATGAGGAAGGAACTGATGCAGCAGCTGCAACTGTAGTAGCCATGGCTGTACGTTGTATGCCACCTCCTCCTAAAATAATTCCTTTTGAAATGAGAGTAGATCGCCCATTTATTTTTGGTCTTCAAGATAGACAAAAAAGATTATTATTTTTAGGGGCTGTAAGAGAAATTGAAAATGTCTGAAACTAACAATGAACTAGCATTTGATGAGTATTTACTTGATACCCCTGTAGGTAAACTTATTATCTGGTTAGATAAGCAAAATATCCTGCAATTTATTGGTTGGGATGAGTTTAAAGAGGGAACGCTACAACAACTTGCACGCTATTACCAAGTCAAACAGATTATCTTACAGCCTTCTTCACAAGCCAATACAGTGATTCAAACCATTGAAAACTATTTTAAGGGTGATATTACAGGTATTGATTCATTAGCTGTAGCTAATTTTGGAACAGATTTCCAAAAACAGGTATGGCAAGCATTACGTACTATTCCTGCAGGTGGCACTATTAGTTATGGTGAGCTTGCTGAACAAATTGGTAAACCATTAGCTAGTCGTGCGGTAGGAATGGCCAACCACTGCAATCCCATTGCTATTGAAGTACCTTGTCACCGAGTTATTGGCAAAAATAATAAACTAATAGGCTATGCAGGAGGAATAGAACGTAAACAATGGTTACTTGATCATGAATGCTACCATATAACCTTAACCTAACTTATTTCAGTTTATTACTTTGACAATACACTTTAGCAAACTGAATAGCATTGTTTATAGCCGCTTTAGCTTGTGTGCTATTTTTCCAACAAGTTGCATTTAGCATTGCCGCCACTTGGCTAGTAATATCTTCAGCATTAGCAGTAGATAATATAAACAATGAGTCGATTCCCATTTGCTCTAACCGTTGAATCACTGTGTTACCCACTCCTTTAACTGTTAATAATGCTAATCTCTCAGTATCTGAAAATGGCACATTCCCCTCCTTAAGCTGTACAACCGTTCTATACTAGTATAACTATAATAAATCTATAGCAAAAAGTCAGATTATGCTATGATTTACCCTTTAATTAGTTCTTATAATGCTTAATCACAAGATTTTATAATTCAGGATCCAACCATGTCTGAAGAACAGCAAACACAAATTTCCGCTAACGATGAAAAAAGCTGGAAGTTATTGGAAAAAACTCTACAAGCTAGCCTTATTGAGCAGCGTCGTTCAAGACGTTGGGGCATATTTTTTAAATTATTAACATTCTTTTACCTATTTATATTAATAGCTATTGCAATGGGTGGTTTTAAGGGTGATATCAGTACCTCAACATCACACACCGCTGTTATTGATTTACGTGGCATGATTGCTGATCAAACAGATGCTAGTGCTGATAATCTTGTAACAGGATTAAGAGCTGCTTTTAAAGACTCTAACACTAAAGCA
>JBEBWU010000353.1:0-3448 GCA_040391985.1 Entomomonas sp.
GGCAGCAGGTGTTGTTTGGCATGAGCTAGTGCGTTGGTCTGTTGCACAAGGCCTTGGTGGCATAGAAAATCTAAGCCTAATTTATGGCACTGTGGGTGCAGCACCTGTGCAAAATATTGGTGCTTATGGTGTTGAGTTTAAAGATGTTTGTCACTCAGTACAGGCATTAAATAGACAAACAGGTGAGCTACATACTTTTACTGCAGAGCAATGCTGTTTTAGTTATCGTGATAGTTTGTTTAAGCATCAACCAGAGCAATGGATCATTACCCACGTTCAGATAAAATTAGATTATAAAGCAGCTATGCATATAGGTTATGCAGCATTACAGCAGAATTTACCTGAGCAAGTAGAGCAATTAACCTATACACAAGTAAGTGATTTAGTGATTAAAACACGTCAACAGCGGTTACCAGATCCAAAGCAAATAGGTAATGCAGGTAGCTTCTTCAAAAATCCAATTGTTACTGTCGAGAAAGCGGCACAATTACAACAACAATATGCTGATTTAGTGACTTATCCTTATGATACTAACCATGTTAAATTGGCAGCTGGTTGGTTAATTGATAAAGCAGGATTAAAGGGACTACGTGACAATGAAGTAGGCACTTATCCTTTACAAGCGTTAGTGCTAGTAAACTATGGTAAAGCTACAGGATTAGATATCTTAACCTTTTCACAAAAAATACAAGCAACAGTAAAGCAAAAGTTTGGTATTGAGTTAGAGCCAGAACCTGTTATTTTATAATTGATCTGAAATTTTATAACGTTTCGGCCAGCTAACTACTCCTACAACGAATGCAGATAGAGCGATTACAATAAAACTTTGATTAAGACCTATTAGATTCACAAAGCTACCAAATAATAGTGGGCCTGTTCCTTGCCCTAAGAAAAATGCAAATGCAAATAATGACATGGCACTTGCTCTAGCAGGTGGATAACAATTGCTAGCATTTACTTGCAGCATATTGTGTAGGATATAAAAGGATAATCCAACTAAAAACATTGCCAATAATATTACCCAATAAGTAGAACTATAAGCGATTAGTAACCATACTAAGGATAAACAAATAATACCTACCGTGAATTGTGATTGTTTTAATAAACGAATCACATATTGGCTAATAACAGCAAACACTAGACCACCTATTGCAAAACAAGCAATTGCATAGCCAGCAATAGTGGTGCTTGCTGAAAAAGTAGCTAGTTTTACAGAGATATAAGGTATTGGCCCAAACACTAATGTCCCATCTAAGAAACCTAATAAAGCTATTAAGGGTAAATGTGTTTGTTTAAAAATACTGCCAATATGATCTGTTAGTTTTCCTTGTGATTGTTCATTAAGAATAGGTTCATTACGTAATGCATACAATAATAGCAGTCCAATTAAAGGAAGAATTGCCAGTACTAGGAACATAATTTCAAAGTATGGGCTAACATGGCTCATTACCACAGCGCCCAGTAATTGGGCAGTAATAACAGCCATCATAAAACGAGCAATAATAACCCCTCGTTTTGTACCAGAAAATAATTGCCCCAATAATGCCAGTGAACTGGCTACAACTGCAGAAGCAAATAAGCCTGCGCCAAATCTACTTAGAATAAGTGAAAAATAGGAATTAGGTATTAATGCAAGTAATGAAAAAAAGGTAACCATTATCATGGCTAGGGTTAATACACGATAACGGCCTAATTTGTCAGATAGTGGTCCCATCAGCAATTGGCCAAAACCATAGGCTAAAGCAAAAATAGCGGCTGATAATGAAGCTACTTTAATAGATACATTATAAGTTACAGCTATATCAGGAATAACAGGGTCAAAAGCACGTAAACCTATTGAACAGGCAAAACCACATAATGCTAGGATAAGGGATATTTTAGTAGTTCTATTCATGTTATTAATTTAGGAAGCATTATTTTCCAATATAGCGAAGCAAATCATATGTTTTTATTGAGTTATTTATTATATTAACCCCATAATAGACCAATTACTATAGTGTATTGGAAGAATGTAGTTTAGTTTCAAAATTATAAATTTATTATTTAGCTAATATTGGACTAATGTAGCAGTTACCAACCAAAATGTTCCTCTCTATACTTTAGACGCAACTATAAAAATAAAAACTGTTAAATAGTAAATAATAATAATTATGAGGAAAATAGATATGTCAAATGTCGTTCACAATGATGATGCTTCGACGCATTATCAAAAAATTGAGTCAAATGTTACCTTTGAAAAGCTGGTTCGGCAACGTTCAGTTTTTGCTTGGGTATTGTCTAGTATAATGTTGGGGAGTTACTGTTCATTTATTCTGCTATTAGCTTATGCACCTAAATTTGTTGGAACACCTATTTTTGAGGGAGGCTCTGTCACTTATGGAATTCCTATGGGGATTGGTTTAATTTTATTAGCCATCGCTCTTTCGGGAATCTATGTTTATAAAGCCAATGGTGATTTCGATCGTTTAAATCAAGAAGTTGTTGAAGCACTAAAAGATATGCAGGAGATAAAATAATGATAACAAGAATATTACAGATCAGTGCTCTGCTTCTGTGTACGACGATGGTACAGGCCGCAGGAACCATTGATGGGGTGGTTGAGAAGCAACCACTTAATTTATCAGCCATTGTGATGTTTTTAATATTTGTATCAGCCACCTTGTATATTACTAAATGGGCGGCTAAACGTAATACATCTAAAGCGGATCATTATACTGCTGGTGGTAAAATTACAGGCTTTCAGAATGGTTTAGCAATTGCTGGGGACTTTATGTCAGCAGCATCATTCCTAGGTATTTCTGCATTGGTTTTTACCTCTGGTTATGATGGTTTAATTTATTCCATTGGTTTCTTAGCAGGCTGGCCGCTTATTTTGTTTATGATTGCTGAACGTTTGCGCAATTTAGGTAAATTTACCTTTGCAGATGTGGCTTCCTATCGTCTTAAGCAACGTGCAATTCGTACCTTATCAGCATTTAGCTCATTGATAGTGGTAGCGCTTTATTTGATTGCGCAGATGGTAGGTGCAGGTAAGTTAATCGAACTATTATTTGGCCTAAACTATCATGTGGCTGTAGTACTGGTAGGTATCTTAATGGTGCTGTATGTGCTGTTTGGCGGTATGTTAGCCACTACATGGGTACAGATAATTAAAGCAGTATTACTGTTATGTGGTGCTAGCTTTATGGCGATTATGGTACTAGTAGCAGTAAATTTCGATTTAGGTACATTGTTTAGTCGAGCAGTAGAAATACATCCAAAAGGTAATGCTATTATGTTCCCTGGCGGATTAGCGCCTGATCCTATTTCTGCATTCTCATTAGCCTTTGCATTAATGTTTGGTACAGCAGGTTTACCACATATTTTAATGCGGTTCTTTACCGTAAGTAGTGCCAAAGAAGCTCGTAAGAGCGTTTTTTATGCCACAGGTTTTATTGGTTACTTCTAT
>JBEBWU010000354.1:0-3447 GCA_040391985.1 Entomomonas sp.
CCTATTATTACAATAGGCTTATCATCAAAACGAGCTACGCCACCCACAATTGCTTCATCATCTGCATAATGGCGATCACCATGCAACTCTTCAAACTCAGTAAATAAATGACTTATATAGTCTAATGTATAGGGGCGTTTAGGATGGCGAGATAACTGCGTAATCTGCCAGCTGGTCAAATTATTAAATAAGCTAACTGTTTTTTCTTGCTTTTCTTTTTCTAGATTGGCGATAGCTTCTGATATATTTTGAGAGTTACCATCTTGTGCCAAACGTAATTCATCTATTTTAGCAATCAAATCGGCAATAGGCTGTTCAAAGTCAAGAAAATTTGGGTTCATAACCATCCCGCTTAGTTAAAATAATACCTTAATTAATTAGCTATTATATCTTTTCATTTCTTAAACAGCTAATTAACAATTAAATTTATATTATGATAGATTATATACATAAATCATAAGTTCGTCATGGAATAACCATTTAACAAGGAAATTTATGAACTATTTACTTCGCTCACTATTTATTATTATTTTCAGTTCCTTTTTTTATCATATAACAGCTTATGCTGAAACAACATACCCATCACCAAACAATGATTATGTTAATGATTTTGCCAATATAATTCATCCTACAGATAAAAGTAATTTATTAAGACAACTGGAGTCTGTTGAAGAACAAACAGGCATAGAAATTGTAGTGGTTACTATTAATGCAATGGCTGACTACGGCTATACAGGTACCACAATTGAACCATTTGCCACTGACTTTTTTAATACGTGGGGTGTAGGCCATAAAGAAACTAATAATGGCATAATGATTTTAGTTTCTAAACAAGATAGAAAGGTAAGAATTGAGTTAGGCTTAGGCTACTCCTCCAAATACAATGGCTTAATGAAAGAAGTGATTGATGAAAAAATGCTACCTTTCTTTAAGACAGGGGACTATAGCAGAGGCATTTATGAAGGAACGCAAGCAGTTATTAATAATGTCACTAAGCAAGTTTCATGGTTTTACTTTTATCGTTGGGAGTTAGGATTAACAGTTTTAGCTATTGTTTGTATTGGTGCAGGAATATCTTGTATGCGCTCAGGCAAAAAAGGCTGGGGTTGGGTATTTTTTACTATCGCAGGATTTATTATTCTTGGCATCCTAAAAATGGTCGCCAGTGGTAATAAAAAACGAGGTGGTTTTGGTGGTGGACGA
Organism: Entomomonas sp.; assembly: GCA_040391985.1. Classification (GTDB taxonomy): domain Bacteria; phylum Pseudomonadota; class Gammaproteobacteria; order Pseudomonadales; family Pseudomonadaceae; genus Entomomonas. Next base: position 1,204 of record JBEBWU010000354.1, read on the forward strand.
TCTGGTGGCGGTGGTGCTAGTGGATCATGGTAATCAAAATAAAGCTAGCCAACAAAACATTGGCTAGCCTACTAAAAGATTCATCGATAATTTAAATAGACATTCTCTCTACCAAATTGATCCCTTAATAATTGAATCAATTGATCAGCTGGTTTAATTTGCCATTCATTGCCTAATTTTAATAATGCTGTTGCTTGCTCATTTTGATAATCTAAACTGATAGGACAACTGCCTTTATGTTGTTGTAATAAACTGGTTAGCCAATTTATTTTATCTGTAGCCAATTGTTCTGGTTTAACACAGATACGTAAACTTTCAGCTAAACTCACTCGTGCATCCAATAAGCTATGAACTTTTTTAACGCGTAACCTTAGTCCACCAGAAAAATCATCATGACTAACTTCACCCTCTACAACAACCATAGCATCTGTTTGTAATAAAGCCTGAAACTCACCAAAGACATCTGCAAATAAGGATGCTTCTATCCGCCCTGAACGATCATCTAGCACGATAAACCCCATTTTATCGCCTTTCTTATTCTTCATCACTCGCATGCTAACAATCAGCCCTGCAATAGTTTGACTATCTCTTGAGGGCTTAAGATCAACAATACGTTGTTTTGCAAAACGCCGTACTTCCACCTCATATTCATCAATAGGGTGCCCCGTCAAATACAAGCCAAGAGTTTCTTTTTCACCTTTTAAACGATCTTTAATCGATAGTTCACGGATTTTTTTATAGGCTTGATATACATCTCCTGTTGACTCATCTACAAATAAATCAGCAAATAAGTCAATATGGCCACTGTCTTGACTTCTAGCTTGTTGTTCAGCTGCTTGAATGGCATCATCCATTGCGGCAGCCAATACAGCACGATTTTTATCAACTGTCGCTTTATATGCTTTTAACTCATCATGATAATGCGGACCCAAACGATCCAAGGCACCCGAACGAATTAATGCTTCTAAAGTACGTTTATTAATACGTTTTAAATCTACCCGCTTACAGAAGTCAAATAGGTCTTTGAATGGTCCAGTTTGACGTGCTTCTACAATAGCCTCAACTGGCCCCTCACCAACACCTTTAATAGCGCCTAAACCATAAATAATTCGCTGATCATCACCTACTGTAAATTTAAATTCTGAAGCATTAACATCTGGCGCATCTATACGCAATTTCATGTTGCGACATTCTTCAATAAGCGTCACCACTTTATCAGTGTTATGCATATCAGAAGAAAGTACAGCAGCCATAAAGGGGGCTGGATAGTGAGTTTTTAACCAAGCAGTTTGATAAGAAACTAGACCATAGGCAGCGGAGTGAGACTTATTGAATCCATAACCAGCAAATTTCTCTACTAGATCAAAAATATTACCTGCTAAATCTTGATCAATACCATTTTTCTCAGAACCTTCTAAAAATACTGAGCGCTGTTTTGCCATTTCTTCAGGTTTCTTTTTACCCATGGCTCGACGCAACATATCTGCGCCACCAAGGGTATAACCTGCCATTACCTGTGCAATTTGCATTACTTGTTCTTGATACAAAATAATGCCATAAGTAGGTGATAATACGGGTCTTAAACTCTCTAACTGATAATCAGGATGAGGGAAAGCTAACTCTGCACGACCATGTTTACGGTTGATAAAGTCATCCACCATGCCTGATTGCAATGGACCTGGTCGGAATAATGCTACCAATGCGATAATATCTTCTAAACAGTCGGGCTTGAGTTTTTTAATTAACTCTTTCATCCCCCTAGACTCTAGCTGGAATACTGCCGTTGTTTCTGCCCTCTGTAAGAGTTTATAGGTTCTCTCATCATCAAGTGGAATATAGTTAATATCTAAAGGTAACTCTCCTTTCTTCGTACGCTCTCGATTAATGGTTGCCATTGCCCAATCGATGATAGTTAAAGTTCTTAGGCCTAAGAAGTCAAATTTAACTAAACCTGCTGCTTCAACATCATCTTTATCATATTGGGTAACTAAATTATGACCATCTTCATCACACTGTACAGGAGAAAAATCAGTTAGTTTAGTAGGTGCAATCACTACCCCACCAGCATGTTTACCCGTATTACGAGTAATACCTTCTAACTTGATGGACATTTCCCAAATTTCAGCAGCCTCATCATCATTTTTCAGAAAATCCCTTAAGTTTTCTTCTTGTTCATAGGCTTTCTGTAAAGTCATACCAAGTTCAAAAGGAATCATTTTTGATAATCGGTCAGCCAAACCATAA
>JBEBWU010000355.1:0-3432 GCA_040391985.1 Entomomonas sp.
GCATATATATTTATCAGCTAATTTATCATTCAACTCATCCATAACAGGACGATGTGATTTTTGACGTGCTTTTAATTGATCAGATAAACGGCGACAAATAGCATAATAACCCTGTTCTGCAATAGCCTTTTGTTCCATACTTAATTTACCTGCAGAATATTGAGCAGAAGCCTCTTCAATTAAATGTACTGCTCGCCAATAAGTTTCTGTTACCATTTCAGAATCAGTAGGTAGCAATAACTCCATTAACTGTTGAATAATTTCAGGTTGTTCAAGTAAATTATCAATAACAGGCGGTTGATCATTATGTTTTTCTACATCTGTAACATTAACCACTAATACTGCATGATGTGCTGTAATAGCACGACCACTTTCAGACATAATATTAGGATGTGGTAATTCTTGAAGATCACAAAACTCTTTAATCATCCCTACTACACTTGCCGCATAGTCTTCTATATCATAATTAATGGAACTGTCATTGCGAGAGTGTGTGCCGTCATAATCCACTCCTAAACCACCACCAATATCTACATAATCAACAGGTAAGCCTAAGCTACGTAGTTCTCCGTAATAGCGAATAGCTTCTCTAAAACCACGACGATAATCTGCAAGGTTAGAAATTTGCGATCCCATATGGAAGTGCATTAAGCGAATACCTTGTGCTAACCCGGCATCAGTAAATCTTTTTACTACACTTAAAATTTGCGCAGCAGATAAACCAAATTTAGACTTATCACCGCCTGTGTCAGCCCATTTACTCGAAGCTAAAGAAGATAATCGAACACGTAAACCAATTTGTGGTTCTAATGCTAAGGCTTTAGATTCCTCAATAACAAAAGGAACCTCAGATTCTTTCTCAATTACAATAAAAACGTTGTGGCCTAATTTTTTGCCCATTAAAGCCAAACGTATAAACTCACGGTCTTTGTAACCATTACAAACGATAGTACTACCTTTGGGTGCTAAAGCTAATACAGCCATCAATTCTGGCTTAGAACCTGCTTCAAGACCAATAGAAACGTTTTCTGTAGCAATAATATTTGCTACTACAGCTTCCTGCTGATTAACTTTGATAGGATAAACTGCTGTATATTTTCCAGCATAATCTAAACGGGCAATTTGCTCATCAAATGCACCTGTAAGACAACGTACACGATCTTGCAAAATATCAGGAAAACGCAATAATAAAGGAAGCTGTAAGCCAGACTCATTCAATTGATTAACAAGTGAATATAAATTAATTTGGCTTTTATTATTTGCTTGCGGATGAACCAGTAAATTTCCTTGCTCATCAATAGAAAAATACCCTGCACTCCAGTGTCTAACACCATAAACACTACGAGTATCAGCTACAGTCCACTCACTACCATCATCTTTACGGGTACGCTTAATAACTGCTGACATTGCTTGCCCTTATTATTTAATTAATTTAGGGTTTATCCCCCTGATTTCTTAACTTTAAAACCATGTTTAATAAGTTCTTGCATTAGTAATTCAACATGCTCACCTTGAATCTCAATAATGCCCTCTTTTAAAGTACCACCTGTGCCACAACGACGTTTTAAAGTAGCTGTTAAATCTTTTAATTCTGATTCAGGTAAAAGAACACCTGTAATTGTAGTAACTGTTTTACCACCCCTTCCCTTTGTTTCACGACGAATACGAACTACACCATCGCCTTCAACTACCATTTGCTTTTTACAATCACATTGATCAACTGGTTTCCCACAGTCAGGACAGTGACGTCCTGAATCTGTCGAATAAACTAAACCACCTAAATCCGCTAAAGAAGATAGTTTTTTAGCCACACTATTAACCTTGCTCTAATAAACGACGTAAATCAATAACTGCTGCATTAGCACGTGAAATATAGCTGGCCATCACTAAAGAGTGATTTGCCCAAAAACCAAAACCACTACCATTTAAAATAACAGGGCTCCAAATAGATTGTTGTGTTGCTTCTAAATCACGAATGATTTGTCTTAAACTCACCAATGCCCCTTTCTTAACCAAAATATCTTGGAAATCAATCTCTACAGCACGCAATAAATGAGCTAATGCCCACGCTTGACCACGAGCCTCATAAAACACATTATCAATTTGTAGCCAAGGTGTTTTATCAATCTTTTCTTTAGCTGAAGCATCATCTGTAATATCTTTAGCAGATAGATCAGCACTTTGTTGCCCAACACTGGCTGATAAACGTTGTGAAATTGAACCTAATTGTGTTTCTACAAGACCTAACCATGCAGCAAGATTATCTGCCCTAGCATAAAACTTACCATTAGAATCATCAGGATTTAACAATTGCTTCTCATAAGCAGTCAAAAAATTAATACCATTTTGATAACGCTCTTCAGCTGCTGGAAATAACCAACGTGTTGGTTCTGTACTAAAGTTTTCAAATGCCTTAGTTAAATTTATATTTTCAGAAGATTGTGACTGAGAACGGGAAAAAGCCCTTTGCATAGCTAATGTCATATCACGGGTTTGTTTTAAAACACCTATTTCCCAGCTAGGAATATTATCTAACCATACCCCTGGAGGAAACATATCATTATTAAGGTAACCACCTGGTTTATGAATAACTGTAGAAGCAACCTTCTTTAAAGTTTCCACGGTTGTAAAACCAACAGGAAGGTTTTGTGGATCTAACTGCATAGCAACAGCTGCTTGTTGAGCATTTTCTTTTACAGAAAACATCTCAGGCTCACTGCTCCAATACATACCTATCACTATACAAACTAGTAAATAAATACCTATAACACCTGCGCCAATTCTTATCATCCAGCGTTTAGTGTTAGCTTTAGGTTCTATCACAGCTTTTTGTTGTTCAGCTACATCTGTTGTGTTCTTTTTTTTAAACCCAAACATAATAGTCATTCAGCCTTGTGTTAAATAGATTTTATTGAATTATAACGATAGACAATACTTGTTGCCATTTTATTTATAATAATGAAGATATTTTTATTACAGAACATTAAAAATAACTTAATAATGTAATTTATAGCTACATCATTTAATCTCTTTATATTAGACTAGGTTTTAATATATGATTAACAATTATGAGTTATAGTAATAATGTGTAGTAATAAACAATATACAGTATATTTTTGGGCTTGTTTCATTAAGAAAAGAATAAAATAAGGAAATATATCTTGAGCATAGCTACCATTCGACTTGTTATTCTTTATTTATTATCAATATTAAGTATATCAATCTCGATAGCATCACCATTACAAACAAAACGTGCGACTCTCCTTAGCGTTTATCATGATGCTGTGTTATACAATTCAGATATAGCAGTAGCAAAAGCAGATTTTGAGGCTAAACAGGAGGCTACTCCACAAGCTATGGCAGGACTATTACCACAAATTAATGTGGGTGGTTCACTTGAAAGTTCTCGTGTAAATATAAGGCAACCAGATA
>JBEBWU010000356.1:0-3420 GCA_040391985.1 Entomomonas sp.
CCTATACAGTTTGGGTTTCTGAAATTATGTTGCAGCAAACCCAAGTCTCTACTGTTATCAATTACTTTTCTCGCTTTATGGAGTCATTGCCAACAGTTCAAGCATTGGCAAATGCTCCACAAGATGAGGTTTTGCACCTATGGACGGGACTTGGTTACTATAGCAGGGCAAGAAACTTACAAAAAACAGCACAAATCATTACCAATGATTATCAAGGTATCTTTCCCGATACAGTTGAGGAGCTAAGTGAACTACCAGGTATAGGGCGTTCTACGGCTGGCGCAATCCTCAGCCTTGCAATGAATAAGAGAGCTGCTATTTTAGATGGCAATGTTAAGCGTGTATTGTGTCGTTATTTGGCGGTAGAAGGTTATCCTGGGGAAACTAAGGTAGCTAAACAGTTATGGGAAATTGCTGATCAATTAACACCTAGTGAGCGAGTTAATCACTATACACAAGCCATGATGGATATGGGAGCTATGCTCTGTACACGTACTAAGCCTAATTGTCTTTTGTGTCCAATACAAATTGATTGTAAAGCAAGAATAGCTGGGAATACTAAAGACTATCCAAATCCTAAGCCTAAAAAAGAGTTACCACAGAAGCATGTAATTATGCCTTTGTTTAAGCACCAAGATACTATTTTGCTTTATCAGAGACCTAATACAGGACTTTGGGGGGGGTTATGGAGCTTACCCGAAGTACAAAACCAAGCAGAATTACAAAGCTATGCAAAACAACATGGTTTGACCATACTGGCTGAAAAGCCATTAACAAAGCTTGTACACACGTTTAGTCATTTTCAGTTAACGATAGAACCTTATCTTATAGAGGTTAGCCCAAATGTTAATAAAGTGGCTGAAAATACTCAAATCTGGTATAACTTAACTCAACCACCTCGTTTAGGGCTAGCCGCCCCAGTAAAGAAGTTATTAGCTCAAGTAAGCTAAATAAGTAGGAGTATATAAATGGCACGTATGGTTTTTTGTCGTAAATATCAGCAAGAATTAGAAGGTTTAGATAATCCTCCTTATCCAGGTCCAAAAGGCCAAGATATCTATGAAAATATTTCTAAAAAAGCTTGGGATGAGTGGACAAAAGAACAAACTATGCTGATTAATGAAAAGCATCTTAATATGATGAATGCTGAACATCGTAAGTTTTTACAAGAGCAGATGGAAAAATTCTTTCTTGGCGCAGCGTATGCTAAAGCAGAAGGTTATGTTCCTCCTTCAAATTAGAAAATAATTTTTTCATTAGACTCTTGACAGTCAGCGTTAAAAACAGTTTAATAGCGACCCATTGCTCGGATAGCTCAGTCGGTAGAGCAGAGGATTGAAAATCCTCGTGTCGACGGTTCGATTCCGCCTCCGAGCACCATATATAAAGCCTAGTTAATTGATTTAACTAGGCTTTTTTGTTATCTAAAATAAACTGTACCCCTGTTTGTACCCCCATTTTGATTTGTTATAAGGTAAAATTAGGCAAATTTTGTTTTAAATTGCATAACTAGAAAAAACAGAAAAAGGAACTAAATGTAACTGATGAAAAAGATAAAAGAGCAAACATTATCAATATGATATTTTGTACTTTAAGCACTTTTAATCTTTTAATTAGGATATTTTATTTCTTACTCGTTAGATTTACTAGACTCACAACCAAGTGCATTATCATTATCACAATCTAATAAATCAGATAGTTGATTTATCCTATCTGTTTGTAATGTTTTACATTGATTATTATAAGTTTTTGCTGAGAGTAAATTAGAAATATTGACTCCAGCAGTTACTTCATTAGAGTTCTCTCCATCATAATTTCTATAAATTTCATATTCATAATCATTATTAACAAAAACTATCCGAAAATAGTCAGTTTGGTATCTAAAATAATGATTATATTTAAATAAGTCATTATTATCCTGTGCATTTTGAGGAAAAATGAGCTCAATTTTTTTAGGCTTACCATATTTATAATTAATTAATAGTTGATTTTCTTTCTTTACCCCACAAATGGATAATTGCTTACCATTTTGCATAGTACAAGAGAATAAAACATCTTCATCAGTATCACATATAGAATCAGTTGCATAAACATTACTTATTATTAACAAAAAAAACATAAAACAAATACATTTTCTATTATTTTGCTGTAAGAGCATTATAATGCGCCTCCATCTTTGTGTTGCACATTGATAAATCTTCTCTATTTACATTTATAGTTTCCAGTTTAAACAACTTCCTTTTTCATGTGCTTCCTCTAATGCTTCCTTAAGTATGTTATAAGACTCTTTTGATTTTTCTAATTCTTCATCTCCCAAAGTACCTCGTACAGGTTCACCATGTAAAAAGTATATGTTCCTTGAAACTTCTAACACATAAAAAATATTTTTACTATCTTCATAGATAGGTTGAGAATAACGAATATCTTTATCACTTATATATAGGTATTTATCTTTTTTTATAATAGAGATACTTCTTTTACCTATTTCTCCCATGATATCTAATGTTAAACTTCCTGACATTGTTGAAGTACATTCTATACCAGCTCCTTCTGTAGATTTAATTGATTCTATTTGAATCCCTTCTCCTCTAGCAGCCATTGTTATCAGAATTAAAATAGTAAGTAATATACACTTATAATTTAACATGCACATAAAAGCTACTTTTTATCTAGCCTAGCACAACCCTTAACAATTTTTCCTCGATAATTGATAAATACTTCAAAAGTGGATGTTTCATCAGTAACACTAATATCACAGGGTGTATCCCACCAAAGTTTCCTAATTAGTCCATAAACTTCATGATCTTTTGATTGAAACATTAATAAAAAAACACCATCTAAAGGTTTTTTATCCATTTCCATTTTGATAGCTAATTCTTGTTCTTTTTCACCAGGTATTGATATGTTTAATTTGTTTTCAGAAATAATAGCATTCCAGAATGGCTCAGACCCATCAGCATGAAATATTAAGCCACTTTTGATTATTTTTTCAAAAAACTCTTCAGGTGTTAATTGACCACTTTGTTGCTGTAACTTACTATTTTCAATCCATTCTATTTTATTATTTTTCAAATCTAACCATTTTTTTTGGTTTTCTTCAACACTACCTAAAAATAGATATTCTTTACCTGAAGACTCATCTATAAATATTTCTTTTGCAAATAATAAATGTGATGTAAAAAAATATAAAAACAGAGTAACAATAATTTTAACTTTTTTCATAATCAACTTCTCCGCTATTTATGTGGATTGCCTTCTAAGACAGGAGGCCATGAATTTTTATCTGTACCCCATGGTACTTTAGAATGAGGATATGACCAGTATCGATCATGAGAAAAGTGAGGAATTATATCAATAGGAACATTTTTGTTTTTTAATATTTGATAAAACTTATTGTAATCAAAGTCTGTTGGATCAGCA
>JBEBWU010000357.1:0-3413 GCA_040391985.1 Entomomonas sp.
ATTTGCTCCATTAAAACCTAAAAAGAAACAATACAAGGACAGGCTCTTTGCAAGCTTCTACAAATAGTATAAATAACTTGTATTGACGTTTGTTATATTCATTAAGAGATACAACAATACATAAAAAAACTAAACCAAGTCAACTATTGACGAACAAAAGAGCAATAAAAAAGGCACCTAAAAGGTGCCTTTCTATTAAATCTTAGCTGATTATAGGCTAAATTTATAACCAATACCAACCATGTAAACCCATGGGTTAACATCTAAGTCAACTTTAGCACGTTGACCTAAAGATTGTGAGTATACAGTAGCACGAGTATCAATGTTGATATAACGTACTTGAGCATTTAGCATTAAATTATCAGTGATCATATAGTCAGCACCGATTTGTGCAGCCCAACCCCAAGTATCTTTTACACGGAAATTTTGGAACTTACCTGCACCATCTTTAGCAGAGTTACTTAATTTTGAACTATAGAACCATGTATAATTAAGACCTGCCCCAACATATGGTTGGAAGGCTTGAGAAGGATCTGCTGGGTAATATACTAAGCTTAAGGTTGGTGGTAAGTGAGATACTTTACCAAGCTTGCCATTAATGCCTAAATCAGCACCACCTAAATTAGTTCCTTTTAATTTAACATCATGTGTAAAAGGAGTTGCACCTAATAATTCAATACCAATATGATCAGTAATCATATAAGCAAAGTTTAAACCTAACTGAGTATCACTATCTAAAGTAGCCTTACCACCTAAGCTCGCACCAGACAAAGAACCACGATCAATTTTAACACTACTAGAACTTTCGTGTGGATTAACAGTAACTGCACCAGCACGGATAATAATTTCACCAGCTTTATGAGCATGAACCATAGGAGCTGCTAAGGCAATAGCTAGCACAGATGTAGCAAGAATAGACTTTTTCATAGGTACTCCAGTTTCTATAATTAAGTTAAGTATTGAATTTATTTCCTGACAAACTTGCATTATCAGGGATGAATTTCCAGTTGCCGCAATGCTATTATAGTTTTACAGACAATGCATTTATTACAAAATGTTCGTTCATCTTTTAGACAGCTTAGTAAATAAAAGCCCCTTTTCTGTTGATCGTAAGCAAGAAATATACAAAATTTAAAATTAATCTTTAATACAATGCTTGATACAGTTTTTTACGATAATTTATTACTAATGGATGATCATTTCCTAATAGATCAAATAGTTGTATAAGTGTTTTTCTAGGCAAATCATCTTGGTAAGTTCTATTATGTTTAAATAATACTAATAACCCTTCCATTGCCTGCTCATATTGCTGTTGTGCTAATTGCGCAATAGCAAGTTGATAATATAATTCATCACTACTAGGTTGTTCTTGTAATTTTACTTGTAGCTCTTCAATACTAGGTAAGTCAGTGGCTTGCTTTAGAAAAGTTAGTTGTGCTTTAGCAGCTATCAACTCTTGTTTATAGTCATCATCAACTACAGCATTTAAAATTGTTTCTGCTTCAACTAACTCACCACGCTCTGCTAAACAGCGGGCATAAAGAATCAAAGCCGACATATTGTTATTATTCTGCTCTAATAATTCTTTTAATAAAACCTCTGCTTGTATTTTATCTCCTTGATTATAAAATACTTTAGCTTGTTCCAATAAGTCACCCTCTAGTGTCACTGGCGCTTCAATATATTTTTCAAGCATTTTACGAATATTAGACTCAGTAGTATTTCCTGAAAAACCATCAATAGGCTGTCCATCTTTAAAAAGTACTACCGTGGGTAAACTACGCACGCCAAACTGAGCTACTATTTGTTGTTGCTGATCACAATCAACTTTGGCTAATACTAATTGCTCTCCATAAGAAGCCACTATTTGCTCAAGCAATGGTGTTAATGTTTTACAATGTTCACACCAAGTAGCCCAGAAATCAATAAGTACAGGCTTGTTAAAAGAGCCCTCAATAACTACTTGATTAAAATTATCTAAAGTAATATCCACAATGGTTATTTGATCATTCATACTATTTATATCTCTAAAAACCCTATTTAATTATATTTTGGTTACATGTTATCAGTCATCAAGTACTAAACTTTCTAAAATATGCCGATAACTATTCATTCGTTTAGGATTAATCTTTCCCTCATCAATAGCCTTTAATAACGCACATCCTGGCTCTTGTTGATGTTTACAATTACGAAACTTGCAATGCCCTAAAAAGGGTTTAAACTCAATAAAACCTTGTTCAACAATATCTTTATCAATATGGGTTAAAGCAAAATCTCTAATACCTGGTGAATCAATTAGATTCCCTCCCATAGGCAAATGAAATAGCTTTGCCGTTGTGGTTGTATGTGCCCCCTTATTAGTTAGCTCTGATAACGCACCAACTCGTAACTCTGCTTCTGGCAATAACGTATTAATCAGTGATGATTTACCAACACCTGACTGTCCCACAAAAACACTCATATGATTATTTAAAGTAGTTTGTAACTGTTGGATGGTTTCTGGAAGACATTTAGATACTTCCAAAATCTGGTAATTTAAATTTCGATAAATACTTAGTAACTCTTCCAATTCATCCCTATTCTGATCATTTATCAAATCTAATTTATTAAAGAGTAATAAAGGCTTAATTGCTGCATATTCAGCAGCAATTAAATAACGGTCCAATAAGTTAGCATAGGGCGTAGGCAAAGGAGCAAATACAATAACTAATAGATCTACATTAGCAGCAATAGTTTTTAAGCGCCCTGAACTGTCTGTTCGAGAAAGCTCAGAAACTCTTGGCTGTATAGCTGTAATAATACCATTTTGCTGATTACCTGCTCGCCATACCACTTTATCACCTGTTACTAATGCAGGTAAATTAGCCCTTAAGTAACAACGATAACGCTCTCCTTGACTATTTTCCACCTCAGCCTGTATACCAAAATGTGCTATTACTAACCCTAACTGTTCTTCACCAAAATCACCACCCGCTAATTCTTCTTGTAATTTTGACTCACGTTGATTAGCACGGCTATTACGTTCTTCTTGGATTTTATCAATACGCCAGCGTTGACGGCGATTAAGTTGGCGTTTAGCCATAATTATTAAATCTCATTTGTAATGCTTCATTATCTAAAAAAAGTTAATTCTATAGTAAATTTATTAAAGTCATAAATTAATTATGACTTTGTAATCAGTTAGAAAACCAAACAATACATTGTTGCAATATTGCTTTCAATTTTTTAATAAATAACTGAGGGCATTATGACAGTAACCACACCTACTAACTATATAGAATACCAAGCAGATGGTATTGCCACTAACTTTTCCATACCCTTTTTATTACTCGCTGATAATGATCTAGAAGTTTATTTGGATAATAATTTAATAAACGCTGGCTATAAGTTAAAAGGTATTGGTAATCCTGTTA
>JBEBWU010000358.1:0-3406 GCA_040391985.1 Entomomonas sp.
ACTTTCCTTCTACTCCTATAGACATTTTTCCAGTACTAAAACCTACATTTAATCCTGGTACATACTTACCTAAATCACCTGCATCTACCTTAACTGAAGCACCATCTTTACTATAGGTGAAGCCAATTTGTGAACCAGGAGCTCCAACACTCCCACCAATGCTATCAGTACTCCCTGTTATTGTTGCTCCACTTGCAGTATTTATTGTGACTGAACCGTCAGAAGAAACTGTATATGAATTTCCATTATCATCTCGAAAACTTACCCCACCACCACTTATATCTACGCCTGCAAGCCCCATATATTAGCTCCTAATATCCATTAAATTGATATACATAAAATATTTAAAAATAGACTTAATTACATTTTTACTTTAAATAAATACTATAAATATTATTTTTATTAATTATTAAATCCCCCTTCAAATTATTTATATCGCAATTAGCCAAAAATCGTATAGTTAACGAGGCAAAATTATATTACATAACCAAAATAATTTTATTTATATAACGATTTTTTTATCAGGTATATTAATTATCAAAATATTGAGTAAAACTCATACTGATATAAATTATTTTTAAATAATAATGTGTTATCTAAAAGCTTCATATAAACAGTATAGTTTTCTAAATTACATTACTTATGATAATCAAATTTTATTACTATGATTTTTTGTACCTAGTTTTTAAAATACTAGTATTTATCCCTGCTAATTTCATTTTTAATTCAAGTTTTTCTAGCTCTCTAGCTTTTAAAATAATTTCTTCTGAATCTTCTTCTACTGTTTCTAATAAATCTACTAGCTCCAAAGCGCGTTTGCGGTCTTCTAGTTCTGGGGGTAAAAAACCTGAGTTTTTTAGTATTCGATAAGCAGCTTTAAGATGTGGTGGTACATGGCTATCATCATCAATTTCTAAAGGCTTACCCTGCCCTGGTAAATTATTCAGTTCACCTTTTTCAATGGCTTGCAGAATATGCTTTTCAGCCCAATCATCAATAATAGACATGGTACTTTACGACTGCTGTAGATCGTTTAATAAATGTTGGCAATTTGGATAATACCAATCAACCAATTCAGGCCATGCATTGTTAGGATAGTTTACTAAAATGGTATGAGTACCTGCATTTTTACCACTGGCTAGATCATGCAGAAAATCACCTATAATTAACATATTTTCAGGAGCTACTTGCCATATATCAGCTAATTTCAGCATGCCATCAGGTGATGGTTTTGGCTGTGCCTCATCACGTCCTAATACAAGCTCTTTAGTAAAATACTTATCCAAGCCTATTGCTTGTAGTGTTATATAAGCAAGTTGTTGATCATTTCTGGTTAAAATAGCTAGTTGATAGTCTTGCTCTTTTAAAAATTTAACTAACTCTATAGAACCCATAGCAGGCTTAGCATTTTGAGCCAGTTCTTTTTCGTGTTCAATTAGCCAAGCATTTTTTTCTGCTCTCTCTTGCTCTGGTAATAATGCTAGATGAGCAAGAATATCAGCTTCAGGAGGGATACCTAGAGCTTTACGAATTGCTGGAAAGTCATGGACAGCTTGAGTTAACGTGCCATCCATATCAAATACCCAATATTTGATCGCTTTAGGTTTTTTCTGTTTAGTTACCATAAGTATTTCTCTTTTAACAACTTTATTGGTGATAGCTGGTCTATTATCACTTATAATCTGGCGTCCATTGTATCACTCCCTTTTTAATAAATAATCGATTTGTTATAACCATATGTTTTACCTTATTATTGTTACTATTCTATGGGCTTTCTCTTTTAGTCTAATAGGTGAGTATTTAGCTGGTAGTGTAGATAGTTACTTTGCCGTAGTAACCCGTATTTCATTAGCCGCTTTAGTATTTTTACCTATCACCCAATGGCGTGGTATAGCAAAACCTTTTATTAAAGGGGTAATGATTTGTGGTGCTTTACAGTTTGGGATTACTTATGTCTGTTTATACTTAAGCTTTTCCATGCTCACGGTACCAGAAGTATTACTATTTACTATTCTAACACCGCTGCATATTACCTTAATTAATGACTTTTTAAATCGTCGCTTTCAACCTTGGGCATTATTAGCTGCATTAGTTGCTGTATTAGGTGCAGGAATTATTCGTTATGATGCCATAAGCCAAAACTTTCTCATTGGTTTTTTATTATTACAAATAGCCAATTTTACTTTTGCAGCAGGTCAAGTTTATTATAAGTTTTTAGTTAAGCATTATCCCTCCACAGTGCCACAATATAAACGTTGGGGCTATTTTTATATCGGTGGTTTTTTTGTCGCCTTCCCTGCCTTTTTATTATTAGGTAATGCCGCTACAATTCCTCAAATCACCATCACACAGTGGAGTATTTTGGCTTGGTTAGGATTTGCTGCCTCTGCATTAGGGATGTATTGGTGGAATAAAGGTGCTTGCCAAGTTGATGCAGGCACATTGGGTATAATGAATAATGCTCTTATTCCAGCTGGCTTAATTGTTAATATTGTTATTTGGAATCATAATGCAGATCTTTTGCGATTAATTCTGGGAGGGAGTATTATTGCAAGCTCTCTGTGGATTAATAAGTTAGGTAGAAATAGGAATTTATAATGGAACTTTCCAAAAAGGGCATGGCACTTTCAATACTTGCCTCTGTTTTATTTGCCTGTTTACCTGCTTATTTTTTATGGCTATTACCACTAACTGCAACACAAATCCTTGCACTACGTATTTTTTGGACTTTTTTTGCTTTACTTTTATTATTAGTCATTACCAAACAAACGGCTGTCTTTCAAGCGACACTTAAACGATTAACTAGTAATCCTAAGTTAATTCTAGTTTTAATCTTTTGTGCCATTATGAGCACCACCCACCAAGGCTTTTTTGTTTGGGGACCAATTGCTAATATTATGCTTGATGTATCCTTAGGTTATTTTTTAGCACCATTAGTATTGGTTGTTTGTGGTCGATTTATTTATAAAGAAACAATGCGTCCTTTACAATTAATAGCTATCATTTTAGCGGTGATTGGCGTTGCGCATCAATTATGGGTGGCGCACTCACTTTCTTGGGTAACAGCTATTATTGCCACTACTTATCCGTTATATATTATTTTAAGGCGTTGGTTACAAATCCAACCCATTCCTGGCTACTTACTAGAAATGGGCATTATTTTACCTTTGGCTATCGTAACTATTATTTACACAAATCCATTTACTACTTTACAAGCTAGACCTGTATTATGGTTACTAGCACCAGGGCTTGGTTTATTAACGGCCATCGCATTAGCTACTTTGTTAGCTTCTAGCCGTTTATTGCCTGTCACGCTATTTGGAATACTCAGTTATGTTGAGCCTGCTCTATTATTCGCTTTTGCAATAATTATTTTAAAAGAACCTCTCACCCAAACTGATTTATG
>JBEBWU010000359.1:0-3379 GCA_040391985.1 Entomomonas sp.
CCAATAATATTTCGATGATGAACTTTACTGATAAGATCATAATATTCAGATTGCTCAGCAATACCTGATGCTAGAATTTTGCAAATGATATGACTAGGTGTAACACCAAACCCTGAGTAGCCTTGCACGAAATAAACGTTAGGTTGATTTGGTAAGCTACCTATTTGTGGGAATAAATTGGCACTACAACCCATTGGTCCACCCCACGCCAAGTCAATTTTCACATCTTTTAAATAAGGGAAGATTTGCAGCATAAGTTTACGATTAAACTGTTTTAAATCATGTGGGATATGCTCTACAAACCTTGTTGCACTACCAAATAACAAACGGTTTTCTTTAGTTACTCGATAGTAGTCGATAATAGGCCTAATATCGCTATAAGCCCCTCTAATAGGGCTAATACGTTCTATTAACTCATCAGATAGTGGCTCTGTCATTAATTGAAAAGCGTAGGTATTAATAATTTTTTTATCTAATTGTGGCTCCATTTTATTGATAAAACTATCACAAGCCCATAGCATCTTTTTAGCAGTAACTGTACCTTTTGCAGTTCTTACCTTAATTGTTGAGCCATAGGTTACTTCTAATGCAGGGCTATATTCATAAATCTGTGCACCTAAGGAAGATAAAGCTTTAGCCTCACCCAATAACAGATTCAGCGAATGCACATGACCTGCCCCCATATGCACTAAAGCACTTTCATAAGCAGTAGAACCCACTGCTTTTTGTACATCTGTACCTGTTAGAAGATAAATTTCATTTTCTTTATCTAACTCTTTAAAGCCTTTTTCCCACTCTTGCAGAGTCTTAGTTTGTCTAGCGTTAAAGCCTAGATAACCATAGCCATGACAAAAATCTGCTTGAATATCATATTTTTTTATACGCTCTTGAATAATCTTAGAACCTTGATCACTGATGGCAAAAATGGTTTTAAGCCCTTCTTCACCAACATCTTTTTTTATAGCATCAAGATCATGACCTATCCCAGCCATAATTTGTCCACCATTACGGCCTGTACCACCATAGCCGAGATATTTTGCTTCTAATACCGCAATATTGGTAATACCTTTTTCAGCTAACTCAAGTGCTGTATTGATTCCAGAAAAGCCACCGCCTATAACAACAACATCAACGTCAATATCATTCTCAAGCGAAGGAAAATTCAAATTATATTTTTTAGTAGCCGTGTAATATGTAGGCGTTTCTACTTCTAACATTTTTTATCCTTATTTGTAGCTATTATCTTATAAATTAATTTTTTATTTTTAGTTGTAGCTAATTCTATTTACCGTGCTAAGATAAAAATAGAATAAATCTGTACTGCCTATAAATTAGAAAAATATGTATAAAAACAAGTTATACGTTAATCTAATTTCAGATGTACATTAACTTTGTAAAGATAATAAGCATTCAAAACAACAATAAAAAAGCTTAGTAAAAAGGTAAAACATGAGCGTTATTTTTTCTCATAAAGCATTAGAAACAAAGAACATACAACCCTATTTTGTATTAAGTACCCACTCTACCTATCGTAAAAAGATGGTAGATAACTCTGTAATCTCCCACTTTTATAGTTTTGTTGCTGATAATTCAGAAGGCTATACATTTGCTGTACCAGATGCCTGTACTGATATCTTATTCTTGTGTGATCCTACCAACCCCGCTGCTCGGATTTGTGGCAGCACTATATCAGCCAAACTTGTTGAGTTACAAACAAACAAACGCTATTTTGGGGTTCGTTTTGTACCAGGCTTTGCACCTGATTTCTCATCCATACTCCCCAAAGAACTAACAGATGCAGAAATTGCCTTAGCAGATATCGACCCTAATGCCTCCCCTTTGATTGAGAAAATTGCTGGTACTCATTGCTTTACAGATCAAATTAATTTTTTTATGCAAAACTATAAAGATCGGCTAGCCAATAGACAAACAGAACTATGTCAACAACTTAGCCAGTTAATGTATCAATACAATGGTGATATTAGAATTACTGAATTAGAAGAAATCACAGGGTTTTCAGCACGTTATATCTATAAAATATTTACTGAACAATTTGGCATATCACCCAAACTCTACTGTTTAATTTTAAGATTTCAACAAGCCTTATTTAATTTAACTACACAAGAACAATTAAAAAACCTAACAGACCTAGCTATTGATCTTGGTTATGCTGATCAATCACACTTTTTAAGGGAATTTAAGAAATTTGCAGCTATATCACCTAAAAAGTTTACGACAGAAATACAGCATAGCTTCTATCAAAAACGTATTGCATATGATTAATATTTAAGTACATTACCGATTTCTTCTATTTTTTATAAGGCGATACTTCTATTTTATTAGCAAAACAATAATCACAATTAATAAACGACCATTAATAAAATAATAAATAGGAGTATTCACATGAGTTCTGCAACTCATCTAAAGAAAAACAGTATCGGCTTAGCTGCATTAGTCTTCTTTGTCGTGGCAGCAGCCTCCCCTTTAACAGGTTTAGTAGGTGGTATGCCAATTGCTATTTTAGAAGGCAATGGTGGTGGTATTCCTGGTATTTATATTTTATCGGGTGCATTGCTACTATTATTCTCCATTGGTTTTATTACCATGAGCCGCTATGTTAAAAACTCAGGGGCTTTTTATGCTTATATCTCAGCAGGTTTAGGCAATAAATTGGGGGTTAGTGGTCTAGGTGTCGCTATCCTAGCTTATGTCTCCATTGAAATAGCTGTGGCAGCAATATTTGGTCTTTTTACACAAATCTTCTTTCATGATTATTTCAGTATAGATTTACCTTGGTGGGTCTACACCATTGCTATGTTATTAGTGGTATGTCTACTTGGCATTGAGCGCATTGAAATTGGTGGTAAAGTACTAGGCATTTTAATGCTCCTTGAAGTAGGTATTGCCTTAATTATTGCAGTAGTAACAGTTTATAAACATGTACAAATAGGCGCTTTAGACTTTACCGCATTTAGTCCAACTGTTGTTTTTACTGGTAATGTAGGTATTGCCTTGGTATTTGCCGTAGCAGGTTTTATTGGTTTTGAAGCAACTGCTATCTATTCCGAAGAATGCCGCAATCCAGAAAAAACAATTCCTATGGCTACTATTATTGCTGTGGTTATTATCACCACATTTTTTGCATTTTGCAGTTGGGGACTTATTCAGGCCTATGGTGTACCAAATGTACAAGCTGCTGTAGCCAAAAACCCTGAATTATTCGTATTTAATTTAGCTCAATTAGCCCTAGGTAAATGGAGTGTATTAGTGATTAATGTCCTGTTAATTACTAGTCTATTTGCTGCTACACAATCATTCCATAACAATGTTGCACGTTACTTCTATTATATCTCTCGTGATGGTCTGTTCTGGACAAAAC